>JAYSZS010000049.1:0-5852 GCA_043737935.1 Propionivibrio sp.
AGCCGACCATCGGCGGATGATCGTAATAACCTCCCGCCGGATGTTCACCCCACAAAACGAAATAGGCCTCGTCGCCGGTTATCGGCAGAACGGCAGCCAGCCACAGGCGGAAGACGAGCAGCGCCAGCAAGCCTGTCCAGTACAGGCGCATCGGGGGAAGGGCAAGTGCTTTCAACGCAGAGGGCGCAAAGGCGTAGAGATCGCGGAGAAAAGACAATGGGTGTTAACGGCTTTCATTTCCATTTGAACTTTACGCGCCCGTGTTGAATGTGTTTTGCATTGGGAAGATTACTGGCTGGCTTTGACCAGGCGGCGGGCGCGCGCGCTTTGCGCCAGTGTTTCCAGGACGGAAACCGAGTCTTCCCATCCGAGGCAGGCGTCGGTGATGCTTTTGCCATATTCGAGGGGTTTGTCCGGCACCAGATTCTGACGCCCTTCGACGAGATGCGACTCGACCATGACCCCGACGATGCGTTCCTCGCCCGACGCGATTTGCGCTGCAACATCGTTGGCCACGGCAAGTTGCCGCCTGAAATCCTTGACCGAGTTGGCGTGCGAAAAATCAATCATCAGGCGTGCAGCCAAGGCCGCTGCGGCGATCTCCCTGGCGGCCGCATCGACATGCGCTGCATCGTAGTTGGGCTCCTTGCCGCCACGCAAAATGACGTGACAGTCCTCGTTGCCCGAGGTCGACACGATCGCCGAATGACCGGCTTTCGTTACCGAAAGAAAATGGTGTGGCGACTGTGCGGCGCGAATGGCATCAATGGCGATGCGCACGTTGCCATCCGTTCCGTTCTTGAAACCGACCGGACACGAAAGACCCGAGGCCAGTTCGCGGTGGACCTGCGACTCGGTGGTGCGCGCACCGATCGCACCCCAGGAGATCAGATCGGCGGTGTATTGCGGAATGATCGTATCGAGGAACTCGGTGGCGCACGGCAGCCCCCTCTCGTTGATGGCAAGCAGCAGGCGACGCGCCAGACGTACCCCCTCATTGATGCGAAAACTGTTATCAAGGTGCGGGTCATTGATCAGCCCCTTCCAGCCCACTGTCGTCCGGGGCTTTTCGAAGTACACGCGCATCACGATCAGCAGATCTTTCACGAAACGCGGTACTTCGTTCTGCAACCGTGCAGCGTAATCGATGGCTACATCGACATCGTGAATCGAGCACGGTCCAATCACCACCAGCAGGCGATCGTCGGCACCATGCAGAATGCGATGAATCGCCTGACGTGCGCCGTAGGTTGTCTGCGCGGCTTGAACGCCAACCGGAAACTCACGGAAAACGTGTTCCGGGGACATCATCTCCTTGATTTCCTTGATCCGGAGGTCGTCGGTATTCGGCTTGCTCTGCAAGTTCATGAAACATCCTTTGGCGTGCGCTCAGGTGCTGAAGGGGGCTGATTTTACTTGAAGTGCCGTCATCGCGCCGCGCTGTCAAACGGGGAGCGTACGTTACGAACACCGGATCTATTGTTTTGGCTCAGCCGGAGTCGCGTACCAGTTCTCTGACGGCACCCCTCCATTATTGCGTGGCTACAATGAAATGCGGCGACATGATCTGAACGCCGTGCGTATTGAACTGATCCTGGATATGGCCATGCAGTGCCGAGAGAACCGGCACTCGCTCGATCGTCTGCTCCATCTGGCTGGGCGTCAATTTGTGCAGCCGGGCCAGTGCCCGCTCGACGCGAACCTCCGGCGTGGTACCGGCAAACAGGGTGCGAAATCATTACCGGGCGAAAGTTGAATTTGAGCGTCGCTTCCTTTACCGGCGCATCGGCGGCCATTACACCGGCACAGGAGAAGAAGAAAAGCTCATCAGTTCAAGCCGTACCGCCCACCGTCAGACCCTCAATGCGCAGCGTCGGCTGGCCGACGCCAACCGGAACGCTCTGACCATCCTTGCCACAGGTGCCGACCCCCGGATCGAGGCGCATGTCGTTGCCAATCATTGTCACTTGGGTCATTGCCTCCGGGCCGCTGCCGATCAGCGTTGCGCCCTTGACAGGAATTGTTACTTTGCCGTCTTCAATCAAATAAGCCTCGGACATCGAAAACACGAATTTGCCGTTGGTGATGTCGACCTGGCCACCGCCGAAATTAACGGCGTAAATTCCCTTTTTCACCGATTTGATAATTTCTTCCGGACTCCTGTCGCCAGCCAGCAGGGTGGTGTTGGTCATGCGCGGTAGCGGCAGATGCGCGAAGGACTCACGCCGGCCATTTCCGGTCGGCGCCACACCCATCAGGCGGGCGTTGTGGCTGTCCTGCATATAGCCCTTGAGAATGCCATCCTCGATCAGCACCGTGCGTTGTGTCGGGTTGCCTTCGTCATCGATATTGAGCGAGCCGCGGCGACCGGGAAGCGTTCCGTCATCGACCACGGTTACGCCTTTCGACGCCACGCGGCTGCCGATGCGGCCGGCAAAGGTCGAACTGCCCTTGCGGTTGAAATCACCTTCCAGGCCATGCCCGACGGCCTCATGCAGGAGGATGCCGGGCCAGCCGGAACCGAGCACGACGGTCATTGTTCCGGCCGGCGCTGGCTGTGCCGCGAGGTTGGTTACGGCCTGATGGACTGCCTCGCGCGCATAGCCGTGCAGCACGGCATCGCTGAAATAACTGTAATCGGTACGTCCGCCACCACCGGCCGACCCCTGTTCGCGCTGGTCATCCTTGCCCTCAACGATGACGGTAATCGACACCCTCACCAGTGGCCGGATATCGGCGGCCAGCCGACCGTCGCTGCCGGCCACCAGAATCACCTCGTATTCTCCAGCGATGTGCGCCATGACCTGCGTGACCCGGGGATCTTCGGCACGGGCATAAGCCTCCAGCCGTTCGAGCAGTTTCACCTTGGCCGTCGCGTCGAGCGAACTGAGCGGGTCGAGCGGCACATAAAGCGCGTGGCCGGTTTTCTTCTTCAGGGCCGGAATGATTTTGCTGCGCCGCTGCTGTCCCGCTGCCGCGATGGCGCGTACCGCCGAGGCCGCATCGGCAAGCGCCGGCAGGCTGATGTCGTCGGAGTAGGCGAACGCGGTTTTCTCGCCCGAGATAGCGCGCACACCAACGCCCTCATCGATACTGAAGCTGCCCGACTTGACGATTCCCTCTTCCAGGCTCCAGGCCTCCGAGCGGCTGTACTGGAAGTAAAGGTCGGCGTAATCGACGTCATGCGCCATGATCGTGCCAAACACCTTGCTCAGGTCGGCCACGTCCAGGCCATAGGGAGTAAGCAGGGTTTTCTGCGCCTGCACGAGCAGGGATTGAGCTTTTGCGGTCATTGGTTTTCCGATTTACAATAATTTAAAAAATACGATTTCAAACTCTTTTAACGCAGACGGCGCAGAGACGCAGAGAGAAACCAGAACTTTCAATGATTTTCTCAGCGATCTCTGCGTCTCTGCGTACTCTGCGTTGAAAGCGCTTTTGCATTAAATTACCCGATGCTTCAAAGCCGGCAGGCTGGTGCGGACTTCAGCGATGCGCGTGTGATCCAATTCACCGATCACGATACCCTGTCCTTTCGCTTTATGCCCGAGAATATCGCCCCAAGGGTCGATCAACAGGCTGTTGCCGTGCGTTTCGCGGCCATTTTCGTGTTTGCCGCCCTGGGCTGCGGCGAGCACATAACACTGGTTTTCGATGGCGCGGGCGCGCAGCAGGATTTCCCAGTGGGCGAGCCCCGTCGTTTCGGTGAAGGCCGCCGGGATCACCAGCAAGTCGGTGACGCCCAGCGCGCGATAGAGCTCCGGGAACCTGATGTCATAGCAGATCGACAATCCGACCCGGGCGAAGGGCGTGGCAAAGGTCACCGGCTGGTGGCCGGCCTCGATTGTCGTGCTCTCCTTGTAGCGTTCGGCACCCTTTCGAAAGCCGAACAGATGGATCTTGTCGTAGCGTGCCACGCGCTCGCCCTGCGGGTTGTAGACCAGACAGGAGTTGAGCACCTTGTCTGCCACGCTGGCAATCAGGGGCAGCGACCCGCCGACCAGCCAGATGCCGTGCCGGCGCGCTGTTTCAGCAAGAAAGTCCTGGATCGGGCCGCAGCCGTCCGCCTCGCGCACCTTGACCTTGTCGCCGTCGCTGAGGCCCATGATCGGAAAATACTCGGGTAGCGCAACCAGCTTGGCGCCCTGCGCCACCGCTTCGTTAACCAACGTTGCAGCGGTTTGCAAATTCTCTTCGACCCGCGGCGTCGACACCATTTGCACGGCGGCAACGCGTGTGTTCTGCAACGCGCCTGGTGAATCACTACCGGGACGAATCATGTGCAGCTCCTGCTGGATTGGTATTGGCCGGCAACGGTGGCAACGGCACGAACGGCTCGTTTCCCGAAAGTTTCTCGACCTTGGGGTCTTCCCACTTTCCGGAAATCAGATAATTGAAACCAAACATGTGATTGAGTGGATTCTGCAGCGCCTTATGCGCCAGCCAGGTCGCCACACCGGCAACCGGGTTGATCAGCGCGATGCCAAGCGCGGCGGTGCCGCCCAGTTCCGGCTGGACGTTGATTTTGAGACGCTGCGTTTCATGCGCCAGATCAACCTCGCCGCGCATCAGCACACGTGCCGATGGCCCGTCAATCTGCAGACGGTCGGTACGCATCACGCCATTTTGCATCGCCACCTTGCCGGCAATGCTGTCGAAGGCGAAGCCCTCACTGAAGACATCGTTGAAATCGAAGGTAATCCGGCGCGTCAAACCTTGCAGGCTGATCAGGCCGAGCAACTTGCCGGCCGCACCGGGGTCGAGTTTGACGAACTGTCCCTTGCTCGCCTCAAGACTAAGTTCGCCGCTCAGCGATTCGAAATCAAGAGCGGTCGGCGTCCCGTTCCAGCCGATCTTTCCTTCCATCTGGGCCGTACCGGCGCGTACCGTACCGGGGTAACCCAGCCGATCAAGCAGTTTCCCGACGTCGTAGCTGTTGATCCTGAAGTCGAGCTGTGTTCGGTTCTTGCCACCGGCAATCTGCCACTGGCCGCTACCGGAAAGGTTGCCGTAGGGATTGCTCGCCTGAATGCTGTTGAGATGCCAGACTCCTCCTTCATTGCGCGCCTGCACTTCGAGCCGACCGAAACGGCGCACGCCCAGCGAAAAATCGTCGACCACGATATCGAGTTCCGGCAATTCCTTTAACGCTTCACCGGCATCGGGTTCCGTTGGCACGCTTGCGGAATTGAGTGCCCACTGCTTGAAGCGAGCCGTCACTTTGCCGCTGCCCGCGCTTTCCCACACCAGCTCGCCATTGGCCTGACGCGAGTTCAAACTGATCTTCACCTGGGCAGGAGCGGGTACTGCGGTCAGATCGACATCGTTGAAGTGATGCCCAAGCAGAATTAGATCGGCCGTCTTGATATTAATCGAATCGAGAAAGGGTGACGCCGGTGCAGGAGCAACAGCAGGTGTAGCAGCAGGTGTAGCAGCAGGTACAGAAACAGGTGCGGCAGCAGGCGCCGCAACTGCGCCAGCAGATCGATAGATCCGCCGCCAGTAATCGAGATCGATGCGCTTGGCGGTCAACCCGAAGGTGACGCCCCGCTCGGGCAACTGCAAAGGCCGACCGACGGCAATGGCACCGCGCTCAGGGACAAAGCCCCCGGCCTGCTTGCGCCGAATTAATTGCATTGACATGATGCTGCCGAGTGCTGCGCTGAGCTGATCGCGTACTGTCGGTTCGGCCTTATCAGCTTTTCCAACTTGTTCAGCTTTATCAACTTTCTCGGACTTCTCGCCTCGGGCTACCGGCATGCCCGGCATAAGTTTCTTTTCAAGACGCAGTGGCATGGATTCCCCGGCTTCCTTGTTGAAGGGTTCAGGAAAAGCCGAGGCCAGCCCGACCA
>JAYSZS010000050.1:0-2432 GCA_043737935.1 Propionivibrio sp.
GCTACCTTTACGTGACTGACGACAAAGGTTCCGTGCATGCGCTCGACATGGCGAGTGGAGCCAGTATCTGGAAACAGGACAAGCTTTTTCTGCGCCGTGTTACCGCTCCGGTACCCCTTCGCGGCCTGATTGCCGTGGCGGATGTTCAGGGTGTGGTGCATTTTCTGAGTCGTGACGACGGCTCGTTTGTGGCACGCCTGACGACCGACGGCAGTCCGGTCATTGCCCCCTTGCAGTCGCTAGGCAATCTCTTGCTGGTGCAGACCAGTAACGGTGGTGTATATGCCATCGAGGCTCAATGAAACCCTGCATTGTTGTTGTCGGTCGTCCGAATGTCGGCAAATCGACCCTTTTCAATCGGCTGACCCGAACGCGTGACGCCCTGGTCGCCGACATTCCGGGCCTCACGCGTGATCGTCATTATGGACACGGAAAGCTGGGCAGCAAGCCTTATCTGGTTGTCGATACCGGCGGCTTTGAGCCGCTCGCCAAAGACGGCATCATGCATGAGATGGCACGGCAGACCGGGCAGGCCATTGCCGAGGCCGATGCGGTCATCTTCGTGGTCGATGCGCGTACCGGAATAACCGCGCTCGACAAGGAGATCGCCAACAAGCTGCGCAAAGGGGCACGGCCGGTATTCGTTGCGGTGAACAAGGCCGAAGGCATGAACCAGGGCATGGTCATCGCAGATTTCCACGAACTTGGACTGGGCGAGCCACTGGCCATCTCTGCGGCGCACGGTGAAGGGGTGCGCGGCTTGATCGAACTGGCGCTCGATGCCTATCCCGAAGCGCAGGAAAGTAACAACGAGAACGATGTTCTCAAGGTGGCGATTGTCGGGCGTCCGAATGTCGGAAAAAGCACCATGATCAATGCGCTGCTCGGCGAAGAACGCGTCATCGCTTTTGACCAACCGGGAACAACCCGCGATGCCATCTATGTCGATTTCAAGCGTAGCGGGAAACACTACACACTGATTGACACCGCCGGTTTACGGCGCAAGGGCAAGGTTTTCGAAACCATCGAGAAGTTCTCGGTGATCAAGACCCTGCAATCCATCGAGGATGCCCATGTGGCGATTCTGGTGCTCGATGCGCAACAGGATATTTCCGATCAGGATGCCCATATCGCCGGCTTCGTCGTTGAGTCGGGCCGTGCGCTGGTGGTTGCGGTCAATAAGTGGGATGGCCTTGATTCGTATGTCCGTGATCAACTGAAGGGTGACCTTGAGGCCAAACTGAAGTTTCTTGATTTTGCCAACTTTCATTATGTTTCAGCACTCAAGGGGCAGGGGCTGGCGCACGTGTTCCGTTCGGTTGACGCGGCTTACAAGGCGGCTACTGCTGATTTGTCTACGCCGCAATTGACGCGTACCTTGATTGACGCCGTAGCCAGGCAGTCACCACCGCGCAGCGGAATGTTCCGCCCCAAGTTGCGCTACGCTCATCAGGGTGGGCGGAACCCGCCGGTCATCGTGATTCACGGCAATGCCCTGGATAAGGTGCCGGACTCGTACCGACGCTATCTGGAGCATGTATTTCGCGAAGTATTCAAGCTGCAGGGAACACCGCTGCGCATCCAGTTCAATGTGACGCAAAACCCCTTTGCCGATCGCAAACCGCTTGAGCAGAACCGGCGCAAACCGAAAACCCAAGAAAAGCCGAAACCAAAAGCCGGAGCATTGGTCAAAGCAAAGCTTCATGCTGCTTCGAAGGCAAAACCGGGGGCAAGACCAAAGGTAAAATTGATTACGGCCTGATTGATTCAGGTTTGTATGGAAAAGATGATTGAAATCAATTAAGCTGCCAAGCCTTATACCAACAACGAAACATGGAGTCTAACCATGAGCAATAAAGGGCAACTATTACAAGACCCCTTCTTGAATGTGCTGCGTCGCGAGCACGTACCGGTTTCCATCTATCTGGTCAACGGCATCAAGTTGCAAGGACAGGTTGAGTCATTTGACCAGTACGTTGTTCTGCTCAAGAACACTGTTACCCAGATGGTCTATAAACATGCCATTTCGACCGTCGTGCCGTCGCGCCCAGTCAGCATCCCCAGCGATGGAAGCAGCGAGGCCTGATCTGCCCTGCACCGCTCCTTTCCAGCCTTTAATCTTGGTGTCGGGTTGTCTCGCTTGCTGAATCCGACTTGGCCTTGTTCCCGTCCTTGACAATGCGTCTTCATGCTTGAACGTCCTGCAGCAAGCGAACGTGCGCTCATCGTCCAACTCGATTTTGGTCGAGCCGATGTTGCCGAACAACTTGAAGAAATGCGTCTGCTCACCCAGTCGGCCGGTGCATTTGTTTGCGCAGAGGTCAATGGACGACGACAAAGCCCCGATTCGGCGACTTATGCCGGCAAGGGCAAGGTGCAGGAAGTGGCAGCCGAAGTTGCCGCTCATGAAGCCGATCTCGTCATTTTCAACC
>JAYSZS010000051.1:0-5829 GCA_043737935.1 Propionivibrio sp.
GGAGAAACCGAACTTTGCCGCCGTTGTGGCCAAGACGGTCGAACTCGTCACCCAGCAAACCATCGATATTCCGCGCATTCTGGTGGTGCCCAAGGGTGAAGTGAAGGCGGGCTTCAAGGCTTTCACGCTGAAGCTGGACACCTTGAAGTACCCGGCGGTGGCCGACGAACTCTGGATTCAGCACTTGCGCACCAATCAACTGGAGGTGGTTTCGCTGGGCCGTGGCGGCATCGAGGAAACGCGGCTTGAAGACTACGTGGTCAGCGGCTTGGTGGACTTCGACGACATTTCCTACGACGAACATGCCGATCTGCTCTACGAGTTGGCTACCCAGACCGTGCAACATTTCCGGGGCTATCTTTCCGAGGAGGACACACGCAAAGTACTGCGCTGTTACCAGCGGGACATTGCGCGGTACGTACACGCCCAGATGCAGGCGCACTATTGGGTGGATGTTGTCAGCTACGAGGTGAAAGTCAGCAAGGGCTTCACCGAACTGAAGCAGAGCGCCTATACGTATTCGGTTCAGGAACCTCCGGCAAACTATCGTGCGGAGCCGGCGGACAAGAGCAACATGGCGAAGTACCTTTTCGGTGGATTCCAGCGTTGCCTCTATGCGGTGCAGAAATTCGATTCCGATTCGGAGCGCAAGCTGGCGGTGATTCTGGAACGCGACGCGATCAAGTGGTTCAAGCCCGCCAAGGGGCAGTTCCAGATTTTCTATCGCCAGGGGGCGGATCACCTGGAATACCAGCCGGACTTCGTTGCGGAAACCGCCACGGCGATTTACATGCTGGAACCCAAAATGCGCAAGGAGCTCGAAGACCCGATTGTCATCGCCAAGAAGCAGGTTGCCGTCAAATGGTGCGCGAATGCCTCAGACCACGCAGCAAGTTATGGCGGCAAGCCGTGGCGTTATGTGCTGATTCCGCATGATGAGATTGCAGAGAACATGACGCTGGAGGGGCTGGCGGAGCGGTTTGGCAGTTAAATTCTGACCGCGCGACCGCTGGGATGGCTTGCCTTCAAAAGCGCATAAACATGGCCGGTTACCACACGGCCTGAGAGTCTGGGAAAAAAAACATCACCGCCTGATTGTCACCCTCGTCACCCTGGCGGAAGCCGGGGTCCAGCTCGTTTATCGGATTGTTTTAATGGATATCAGAAGAAGGTACTGGATTCCGGCTTTCGCCGGAATGACGGCTTGGGAGGTGTTCATCCATTGATTCACAGCCTCCGAGAAGATGCCCATCCTGCGTGCCTCCTGAGCCGATGCGGCTGGGGGTTGCTGACAGGCGGCCTGATCATTCCTTCGGCTTGATGATCCACGCCGCGATCAGGTCGACAGTTTCGTTCTCCACGCCGACGAAGCCATGGTGGTGCATGGCTTCACAGGGGTCGCCGCTGGCACCCAGGCCGCCGCTGACGAAGACGGTTTTCCTGACTGGCACGTTCTTCAGATCGTCAGCGATGTTCTTCGCCTCATGCGGACGGCAGGCCCAGCAAGCATCGTTCTCATGGTGCACGACCAGTGTCGGCACGCGGATTTTTTCAAGAGCCTGCTTCGGTACTGCGCCAGGAACATTGTAAGCCACGATCGAGGACGTCAGTACGACGCCAGAAACGAGGTTTTCGTTGTCCTGAATCGCCGCGGCGGCGGCCGATATCGTTCCCATGCTGGTACCGAGCACCCCGATCGGGAGTGGGCTTTTGCGCTTGATTTCCCTGAAAATCGCCGCATTGTCTGCGCCGTGTTTTTCTCCCGTGCGCACGCCGCCGAGCGCGAGGTCGATGCCGTCCGTCGGGCAACCGACCATGACGACATTGAACGGGTAGCCGGCCCAGTGCTTGCCGGTGCGGATCAGGAAGTTGCCGCTGCCCAGCCAGCCGTCTGCGCCGATCTTGCCGTAACCCCCGGCACCGCCCGAGAAGAGCACGAGGGTGGCCAGCGCATCGTTGCGCCAGTAAGTGTAGATCGGTACGCTGACGCCCTCGCGCGTGGCGACCCGCTGCACCTCGCCGATGCCGACCTGCTGCGCGCGCAGCAGGCCACAGCAGGCCAGGGCCAAGAGAACGGCCAAGCTTCGAATCATTATTGTTGACTAAATATTCGCTGGCAGTGAATTAATGGATGAACACCTTCCAGGCCGTCATTCAGGCGAAAGCCGGAATCCAGTATCTTTCTCTGATATTCATAAAAACAATCAGATAAAGGAGCGGGACCCCGGCTTCTGCCGGGGTGATGGAAATTATGATTTTTCACAGACGCTCAGTCTTCGCGCTCGAGCAGCTCCAGCACCTTCTCCGGCGGGCGCCCGATCACCGCTCGGGAGCCAAGAACCACGATTGGTCGCTCGATCAGGATCGGGTGCGCGACCAGGGCATCAAGCCACTGTTCGTCGCTCAGGGTCTGGCCGGCATAGATTTCCTTGAATACCGGCTCGCCATGGCGCACCAGTTCTTCCGGCTTCACGCCGAGCTTGTTAAGCAGGCCGCGTAGTTCATCCTGCTTCGGCGGCGTCTTCAGGTAGTCGATCACTTCGGCTTTGAGGCCCCGGGCAGCGATCAGTTCGCAGGCGGTGCGGCTCTTCGAGCAGCGGGGGTTGTGATAGATCACGATGGCATTATTGTTCATCGAGTGTCCCAAAAAAAATCAGCGCCAAATGCTGAGCGGCGGATCGGTGACCACGGCGCGCATGATGTCGCTGCGCGAGACGAAACCGACCAGCGTGCCGGCGTCGTTGACGATGGGCACGCCATCCACGTCGCGGTCGAGCATCACGCGCGCAATGCGCCGGATGTCGGTCACCGGGCTGGCGGCAACGACCGGTGTCGTCATCACGTCGCCAACCCGTTTGGCCAGCACATCGCGCACCTGGCCGTCATCGACATTGAGCGTGGTCAGCAGATCCCGCTCAGTGACGATGCCGATCAGGCGCTGTCCGTTGTCCAGTACCGGCGCCTGATGGATCCGGTTTTCGACCAGAACGTGCCAGGCACGCGCCACGTCGTCGTCGGCGTACACCGTGATGAGTTGTCGCTGCATGATCTGGTTGGCATGGTAGAGCGGCCCGCGCTCAATGTTCTGCGGCAGCATGGACTTGTAGGCGTCGACGGCCTGGCTGCCCGGGGCATGGGCTTCTGTTACTCCCGAGTCAGGCGGGATGACGCCTTCCTCGATTTGATCGCCAACGCGGCGTGCAGCAATAACCGGGCCGCGCTGCGCTACCGGCGATATCCGGGGGAGATTTTCGAGTGTGCCCTGAAAAATCGGACCACTGGTGCCGTAGATTGCAAACATTGCTGTTCCTCCTGCTGACTATCTTACACCGACCCTTGCGTTGACTCGCTCCGCGCTTTATCGCCAGGGTTTCATCTGGATTGGGGCCTTGATTTCGACCTTGATTTGTCTCAGTCTTGGCACTTGTGGTCGCCGGGCCGGAAATACGAGTAGCGCGAATGACTCAAGCATGGAAAACGATGGCTGACAAAACCGAAACTGTCATTCTGATTCACGGGCTCTGGATGCGCGGCCAGGTCATGCTGCCCCAGCAGCACTGGCTGCGAGGCGAAGGTTTTGCTGCACAGCGATTTACATATCCTTCCTGGCGAGACGGCCTGGCCGACAATGTTCGCCTGCTCTCCCGCTTCGTTAATCAAACGCCGGCCAGCGTCATCCATCTTGTCGCGCACAGCCTGGGCGGCCTGATCGCGCTCAGGATGCTGGCGCAGGAGCCCGATGCGCGTATCGGCCGCGTCGTCCTGCTGGGCACGCCTTACGGTGGTTGTCATTGCGGCTTCACGCTCGCGGCAACCCCTGGTCTTGGGGGGCTGGTCGGACGAACTTTCGAAGACTGGTTCAGGCTGCCCCGCCCCGCGTTGCCCCCGGCGACAGAGATCGGCATCATTGCCGGCACCCGACGTCTCAGTTTTGGGCGTTTGATCCCCGGTCTGACGCAACCCAACGATGGCCTCATTGCGGTGGACGAAACACGCCTTGAGACGGCAAGCGACAGCATCGCGCTGAACGTCAGCCATTCCGGCATGCTCGTCTCGCGCGCCTGCGCCGGGCAGATCGCCAACTTTCTCAAGACGGGAAAGTTCATTCATGTTTAGAGCTATTCTTGTGGCGACCCTGTGCCTGCTCATCGGTGGCTGCACTACGATTGGCTATTACGCCCAGTCGGTCGAAGGGCATCTGCGGCTCATGGCCCGGACGCGAGCGATTCCCGACCTGGTCAACGATGCCGACACCGATCCCGCGTTGCGCAAGCAACTCGAACGGGTCAGCGCGATACGTGAATTCGCCAGTCGCCAACTTTCCTTGCCGGATAACGAAAATTATCGCACCTACGCCGACCTCGGGCGCCCCTACGTTGTCTGGAACGTCTTCGCAGCACCCGAGTTTTCGCTTGAGTTGAAGCAGTGGTGCATGCTGTTCATCGGCTGCGTCAATTATCGCGGCTACTTTGACCCGAACGACGCCACCCGCTACGCGAGCGCGTTGATTGCTGCGGGCACCGAAACCCATGTCAGCGGCGTTCCCGCCTATACCACCCTCGGCTACTTCAACGATCCGGTGCTCAACACCTTCCTGCGCTACGGCGACCAGGAAGTCGCCCGTGTCGTCTTCCATGAACTTGCGCATCAGATTGTTTACGTCGATGGCGATACGGCGTTCAACGAATCGTTTGCCGTCAGCGTCGAGATTGAAGGCGTGCGGCGCTGGCTGACCGAGACGGCGACACCGGAAAGGTTGCGTGAATTCGAAAATAGGCAGGAGCGCAAGGAACAGTTTCATCAGTTGGTGGCCGAGACGCGCGACCAGCAACGCACCCTTTATGCCTCATCGCTGGCACCCGATGCCATGCGAGCAGCCAAGAATGAAGTGATGGCGCAAATGAAGCAAAGCTACGCCGACCTGAAAGCAAGCTGGGGCGGCTATGGGGGATACGACCCGTGGTTCAGCCAGCCCATGAACAACGCCACCCTGGGTTCGATCAGCCTGTACACGAAATGGGTTCCGGCATTTCAAACCCTGCTCGAACAGGAAGGAGGGGATCTGCCGCGCTTTTACCTGCGCGTGGCGGCGCTCGCCGATCTGCCGAAGAAGGAACGGATCATCGCGCTCAACATGCTCCGGTCGAACCGTCTGGCCTCTGCTGAATAAGCATCGTCTGGGCAATCGCTGAGTAAGCCGTCACGCCGGCGGAAACCGGTGTTCAGTGCCTTGACTTTTCTGGATTCCGGCATTTGCCCCGAAAGAAACACTCCTGGGGTGCGCCGGAATGACAACGGGTTTGTAGAACAACTTGACAGACCTGCACTTTTAAGAGATCCCGCGAGCGACTCCTGCGATTGTGCGATATTCTTCGCGGATGATTTTGATTATCCACGCCCATCCGTATCCGCAACACTCACGCGCCGGACGCGCCTTGCTTGACGCGGTGCGCGATCTGCCCGAACTCGAAGTGCGTTCGCTCTACGACCTTTATCCCGATTTCGATATTGATGTCGCTGCGGAGCAGGCTGCATTGGTGCGCGCCGACCTGGTGGTCTGGCTGCACCCGATCTACTGGTATAGCGTGCCGGCGATGCTGAAACACTGGTTTGACGTGGTGCATCTGCGCGACTGGGCCTACGGTGAAGGTGGCGACAAACTATACGGCAAACACTGCCTGTGGGTGACAACAACCGGAGGGGAAGCGACTTCCTTTTCCTTGACCGGCGTCCATCACTTGCCTTTTGCGGCATTCGAGGCACCGCTTCGGCAGACGGCAAAATTCTGCGGCATGGTGTGGGAGACACCCATCGCTCTGCATGGCGCGC
>JAYSZS010000052.1:0-2425 GCA_043737935.1 Propionivibrio sp.
CAGCGGGCACAACATGACCGCGTTGGTGTAGCAAGGCGCTGGCAGCCGCACACACACCCGCCTCCTGGCGCTCTGCCGCAGCGCGGCAGCTGGCTGAAGTTCAGAACGGCCCGCCAACCGTTGGAGCCGACGCAATCAATCGATCCGCCGGATACCACCGGACCGGGCCTGGTGGCCTGCCGTTGGCTCTCCGGTTGAACGAGGGGTTAGGCCTCAGTGAGCCGCGCCTGCGCTCGCCGCGCCGGCGATGACAGGTAGTAGAGGCTGCCGGCAAAGAAAACGCCATAGATCAGGACTGATCCCCATGCCATCTGGTTCTGCAAGCCGCTAGTGACCGCCATTGCGGAGATGATGGCACCAATGCCGTTGCCGACGGCGCTCGCTTGGAGTATGGCGCGCAAGGCTGCATCCTCTCGTAGGCTGCGTCCCAAGAGCGGGACCAGTCCGAATGCCAGCAGTGCCGATCCGAAGTATCGGGACTGCATCAAGTTGTGTGGTTCGGTAGGAACGCCGTACTGCTTGAGCGACAGCTCTGGAATCAGTATGAACGCAAGACCGAACAGCACAGCGACGACACCGGTAATCCCAAAGTACGTTGAAAGCTTCATGGTTTCCTCCATTAAGTCATTGCTTCGACAGATGCGCCTCGTCTACGGACTGGAAAGTTTCATGCTCGATGAGGCGACACGAGCATGCAGTCAGACCTCTGATCGCTCGCGCTGAAGCCTCCCTCCGAGGCCTAACGTCGCCATTGAGCCGCGCCAACAGGGGTCGGCTCAAATGGCTTGTTATGCGGCATTTCGATTGTGAACTCCATGGCCCTCAGCTGTCTTCTCACCTATTTGGGCTGAACATGCGGCGACGAATGATGATGGGCTATGCGCCATTCATCGCCGCGCTTTGTGAGCAGCATCGTGAAGCGTGACGGGCCGGGCACAGGCTTGCCATCGACCATTCGCGTAAATATGTAAAAACCCGCGACCACGACGGCGCTGTCGCTGAGGACAATAGTGCGTTTTTCACCGAGCGCATTTCTGTTTCCGGTTCCCTTAACTGGTGTGAAGTACGTGCGGATCGCATCGGTGCCTTCGGCCATGATGGGACTAACTGTTCCGAGAAGCATGGCATCTGGCCAGTAGTTTTTGACTATACCTTCCGTTTCGTTCGCACTAAAGGCAGCTGACCAGCGTTCAAGGGCTGCGTTGGCATCTTCCGCTGCGCCAGCAAAGGCGAAAGCAGAGAGCAGCGGAAGCAGAGTTGCCACGAGAACCTGAGCTATTTTGAGCATGATGACCCTTTCGTTTTTCAGATATGGACTGCGTTTTGAGAGCCCGATTGAGTATCTCACGAGCGTGCCGCATCGAGCGCCGCGATTCATACCACTAGCGACCGCGTCCAGTCGAAAGTGGTTATCACTCGATGATGTTCTTGCCGCATAACCTAATTTATACCGCAAAACCTGCGGGATATTCTGTGCGCTGCGTGATATTCTGGACTTGAAAACCTCCTGAGAATGTCTTGCAGCCTTACTTGCGGCGGTTTTACCTGAAATTTGTACAGGTATAAAAATCCCGACAAACCCCGCAGACTGCCTTCAAGCAATTCTAGCCACGAACAGGCGAATTATTGGAATTGGGAGCACTAGTCGTAGAACCGGTTTCGCGGCACAACCGACTTACCAGATTACCCCATGAGCGACCGCTATGTTGCCTGAAGCTGCCTTTTCATTGACCCACAGCAACGTTCGCTTCTGGCCCGCATGCAGTCGCTTGCATAGCAAAAAAGTCGGAGATTTCCACTGCAAAAAAAATCCGACTTTCTCCATATAAATCCCCGCATTCGTCCGCGCGGGACCCTGTCCCCGGGGTCAACAAAAGCCCCTGGGCGGTTCGGATTCGCATTCCCTGCCAGCCCTTAGGGGACCCTAGCCCCACAGCCTGCAGCCGCTGAGTACAGCCGCTGCATCGGTCATCGCGTGTGTCTTCCGTCTGGAAGGCGTTCCCATCCAGCTCAGCAGCCATGGCGACCCAGGTCGCCGTACAGCGTGCGCTTTGTGGATTTACTTTGACCCTCAACTCAGGAGCTACTCATGTTCACCACCGGTTTGGCCATCTTCCTTGGCCTGGTCTTCATCTTCATCAAACTGCCCAGACGCACCATGCTGCGATGGCTTCGTTACGACATCCTTCTGGATCTTGCCGTCACCCTGATCGTTCTGGTGGTGCACTTCGGCACTTTCAGCGGCGTCATGGCCGCCACCTTCGCGGGTCTGCTGACCAGCGTCGGCACCAGCCTGGCCAAGCGCGTGTTTGGCTACATCCAGGGCGATCAATACTTCCCAGGCCTTATCCGCCTGACGCTCTGATCATGGCCAGCTCACGCCCCCGCACCCGCAAAGCGCTATCGTCGCGCCGCATTCGACAGC
>JAYSZS010000053.1:0-5815 GCA_043737935.1 Propionivibrio sp.
AACGCTCGTTTATTCGATAAAAACTGCTTTTGCTTCACAATGTCGTCCAAATTTTTTGCCGCCGCCTGGCTGCGATGACTTGTTCGGTGATTCCTTAACGTTAATCAAGAAAGACAGATGTACGCGTCAGGTTGGGCCAAACGGGCAGTCACTTGCTCCTTGGTACCTTGGTAACCCGAAAAAAACTGTTTGAAACCCATCCAGCCCGAAGGAAAGAAAAAGCTCTTTGCTTTGTCTGACCGTTCGTTTGCAAACTGATTTTGAGCTGCGCTAGCGATATTGAGTTGATTCATGATGATTTCTCCTTTAATTTGAATGACCCCCTGATGAGGGCTTACACGCAATGTATGCAGAATGCCGCATCGCGGCAAATGACCAATTCTCATCCGGGCTTGAAGAAAAATTCATCCATGTCATTTCGGCGACTTCGGTGTAACCCCACCGCAAGGCGCAAAGTGGCCAAGGTGACGCAAAAGAATGCTTGACAAGCCATGGGTTGACTTTGCGCTTACTTTTGCACCTTTGCACCTTTGCGTCGTTGCGGTGGATTTTTTGATTTTTTCACGGTCACTGAGCGTGTACCCCGGCATCAGGCCCGGCAGCACGTAAATGCCATACGAATAAATATTTACGCTTGGAAGACAAACACGGCAAAGAGTATTGGCTCAGGCCCGCTCGTTGGCGTGCTGGTCATTTTGGCCGCATGTTGCGTTTTCCTGGTTTGCCGGGCAGACCGATCGGAGGGCCTAAAACAGAGCGAATCTTGATTTTTTCCTTGGCGGCGCGGTGAATTTGACCTGCGCTGTACCTGCAACGATTTCACCGATCACCGTGGCATGATCGAAACCCTGTTGCAGGAAGACCGAGAGGACCTCGGTGACCACCTCCGGCGCACAGGCAATGAGCAGACCGCCGCTGGTTTGCGGATCGGTGAGCAGGGCGCGCTCAAGGTCGCCAAATCGCTTGGGGTCAAGCTCGACACTACTGCCGTAACCCTCCCAGTTGCGGGTTGAAGCTCCGGTCACGCAAGCCCGCGCGGCATAATCGAGTGCGTTAGGCAGGATGGGAAGCGATGCAAAATCCAGCACGGCGGTGATACCGGAACCTTTGCAGATTTCAAGCAGGTGACCGAGCAAGCCAAAGCCGGTGACATCGGTCATGGCATGCACGCCGGCCAGACAACCGAGTGTCGTCCCCGGCGTATTGAGTTGCGTTGTCGAAGCGATCATCGTCGCGTAGTCGTGCGCTGCCAGCAGGCCCTTCTTGAAGGCGGCGCTATACAATCCAACTCCCAGACGCTTGCCAAGAATCAGCTTGTCGCCCGCTTGCGCACCCGTATTCCGCCTGACGTTGCCAGGGTGCACCAGACCGATGGCTGCCAGACCGTAAATCGGTTCAAGCGAATCGATGCTGTGACCGCCGGCAATCGGGATTTGCGCCTTGGCGCACACCGACTCGCCGCCTTCGAGGATGAGCCGGATGGTATCCAGCGGCAAGGTCTTGACCGGCATGCCGACAATCGCCAGCGCAAACAGCGGCATGCCACCCATGGCGTAGATATCCGACAGGGCGTTGGTGGCGGCGATGCGACCGAAGTCGAAGGGGTCGTCGACAATCGGCATGAAAAAATCAGTCGTGGCGACAATCGCCTGCTCGTCGTTGATCTGATAAACCGCCGCATCGTCGCTTGTTTCGCGGCCCACCAGCAATTGCGGCGGCAACAGACCCGGCACACTCCGGGAGAGAATCTGTTCGAGTACGCCGGGAGCGATCTTGCAACCGCAGCCGCCGCCATGCGCCAACTGGGTCAGCCGGATCGGCGCTTCGGCAACGGGCGCGTGAGCCGTTTCAAGGTCTGTTTTCTTCTCGCCCATTGTCTTCTTCTGGATAACTGGAAATAAATTGAAAGGCCGGCTGGCGTGACTTCAGGCCACGTCGAATCCCGCAGCTTCAATCGCTGCCCTGAACTGATCGGCACCGACTTTCTCCGGATCGAAGGCAATGCTGGCCTGACCGTCCTCCAGTGACACGTCAACCCGGGCGACACCGGGCAAGGCCAGTAAAACCCCGCTGACATTCTTGACGCAGCCATGGCAACTCATTCCGCCAATGCCAATCACGATCTGTTCCATGCTCAGGCTCCTTTCATGTTTTGCTGCTGCAAAAGCTCGGCGAAGTTTTGCCGGCGTAGAAGTTCGGCAAATTCGTCGGCCGGAAGCGGTGCGCTGAAATAATACCCTTGAAACTCGTCGCAGCCCTGCATTCTGAGCATCTCAAGCTGTTTGGCCTGCTCAACGCCCTCGGCAATCACCGCCAGCCGCAGGCTGTGCCCGAGGCTGATCACGGCGGTGGCAATCGCCCAGTCGTCGGGGTCGCTGACGATATCGCGCACGAAGGACTGGTCGATCTTCAGCTTGTCGATCGGAAAGCGCTTGAGATACGAAAGGCTCGAATAACCGGTACCAAAATCGTCGATGGCCAGCTTGACACCCATCGCCGACAGCCGACGTAGAATTTCGACCGTTTCGTTGGCATTGCCCATGACGATGCCCTCGGTCAGCTCAAGCTCAAGGAATCCGGGCGGCAACCCGCTATTGGCAAGCACCGAACGAACGCTTTCCTCCAGTTGGTCACCACGAAACTGAACCGAGGAAATATTCACGGCAACGCTGATCGGCGGCAAGCCGGCATCCTGCCAGGAACGGTTTTGACGGCAAGCCTCGCGCAGCACCCACTCGCCGATAGGGACGATTAGACCGGAGATTTCCGCGACCGGAATGAACTTGCCTGGCGACACCAGGCCGGTCTGCGGATGCCGCCAGCGCAGCAGCGCTTCGGCACCGATGATAAGGCCGCTGGCGACATTGATCTGCGGCTGGTAGTGGAGAACGAACTCGCTGCGCTCGAGTCCCTGACGCAGACCGTTTTCGAGTTGCAGCCGCTCCAGCGCAGCAACATTCATTTCACTGGCGAAGAACCGGTAAGCGTTGCGCCCCGACTCCTTGGCCCGGTACATCGCCGTATCGGCGTGCTTGAGCAGGGTCTCGAAATCGCCGCCGTCCTGCGGGTAGAGGCTGATGCCCAATGAGGGCGTCACCCCGAGCCGATGCTGCTCGATCTGGAAGGGACGCCCCACCACCTCCAGTATCTTGCGCGCCACTTCGCTCGTGCCCTCGAGCGTCGCTTCGCCAAGCAGCACGACAAACTCGTCACCGCCCAGCCGAGCTACGGTATCCATACGCCGCACACAGCCGAGCAGACGTTGTGCCACCTCGCTGAGCAGTTGATCGCCACTCGAGTGCCCGAGCGAATCGTTGATCGTCTTGAAATGGTCCAGATCGACAAACAGCAGGGCGATACGCTTGCCTTCGCGCTCGGCGCTGACCAGAGCCTGCTCGGCACGGTCCTGCAACAGCCGTCGATTGGGCAGCCCGGTCAGCGGATCGAAGTAAGCCAACTGGCGGATGTGCTCCTGCGCGGCGTGGCGCTCGGAAATATCGGATTCGATACCGACATAGTTGAGCACTTCGCCCGAGGCGCCGCGATAGACGCTGATCGTCAGCCATGCCGGGTAGATTTCACCGCTCTTGCGCCGGTTCCAAATCTCGCCCTGCCAGCGCCCTTCGCTATCGAGGGTTTGTCGCATCGCTGCGAAGAACTCGGCCGGGTGGCGCCCCGAGCCGATCAGGCTTGGTTTGTAGCCGATCACCTCGGCGGCGCTGTAGCCGGTCATTTCGATGAAGGCCGGGTTAACCGAGACGATGATCGAGTCGGCATTGGTGATCATGATCGATTCCTGGCTGCTTTCGAAGACGCGCGCCGCCAGCTTCAGCTCGGCCTCGCTCTGCTTGCGTTGGCGGATATCGCGAAATACGCCCTGGATCAAGCGCTGCCCGTCGGCCGTTTCGATCACGTTGCTGCTGACCTCGACGTCAACGATGTCACCGTCGGCCGTGACAATCTTCATTTCGTCGGGACCTCCGCCGCCAGTGCGAATATGCCGTGCATAGGCCTCGCCATAAGCGGCTGACAACTCGGGAGGATGAAAGGCCGCCGTCGACATGCCGATCAGTTCTTCGCGCGGACGCAGGAAAATGAGTTCGGCCTCGACGTTGGCATCGACTACCCGTCGGCTGTCGATGTCGGCGACCAGAATCGCATCCTGCGCGCCTTCGAAGAGTGCGGCATAGCGCCGGGTATTGTCCTTCAATTCCTTTTCGATCCGGCGCTGGGCGCTCAGGTCGATCAGCGTGCCGACCGAAGTCGGGCGTCCGCCGATAGCCAACGGACGGCCCATGATCAACAAGGGGAAGGTACTGCCATCCTTGCGCAAACCGGTCAATTCATAGGGTGCGCTGACTTCACCGGCGGCGCGCCGCTGCATCTTGCCGATCAGGAGTTCATGCTGCTCTGGAATCACCACATCGGACGGCCCGAGCTTGTCGACAAGCTCGTCCTCGCGGTAATCGAACATCTCGGCCAGCTTCCAATTGACATAACTGAATTTGTAGTCGTGCAGAATGAAAACGCCGAACTGGGCGGCATCCATCGTAGCCCGGTATTTCTCTTCGCTGTCGCGTAGTGCCCTCTCCTGCTCGCGACGCTGCGTCACGTCCACGGCGATGCCACAGGCGCTGAGCGGCTGACCCGTCGCATCGGAGAGCACAGTCATCGAATCGCTGAAGCAGAACAGCTTGCCGGCCGCATCGCGAACGCGGTATTCCAGGCAAAGCGACTTCGCTTGCCCCGGCGCTGCCGCGCACAAGGTCTCGATCTCGGCGAAACAGCGCTCTCCATCCTCCGCAGTGAGCCGCTCGCGCAGCAGATGCAGGCCGCGCGCATGCAGCTCGGCCAACGCAACGCCAAGCATCGTCGCCGCACGCGGGCTGATGAAATCGTATCCACCGCGAACAAAATCAAGTCGGTAGGCGATATGCTCGCTGGCCGCAAGCAACTCGTCGAGCAGGGCAAGGCCGGCGTGCGAAGACAATTCGCCACCCGCCTCGTCCTTGCTGCTTCGATCTGTCATGCGCCCCCCAAGGCCAGCCTGACAACAATCAACTGCCAGGCTAACGGTCTCGGCAACTTGTGTTGCCCCTGCTGATGGAACACTACTCGCCGGTTAAGGCCGATACCCGGTTCGTCGCTGTTTGGATACCGGCTTGCGCCGGAATGACGGATAAATTATACGTTTCCCGCTACCGGCTGCCAGGCCGCCAACGTCTTAAAAGCAGGGAATTTGAAACCACCGATACCGAACTCATGGCCATGGCCGCGCCGGCAATCACCGGGTTGAGCAATCCCAGCCCTGCCAATGGAATGCCCAGAACATTGTAAATGAAGGCGAAGAACAGATTCTGCCGGATTTTGCCCAGCGTCGCCCGTGAAAGCAGGATGGCATCGGCGACGCCGTGCAGATCGCTACGCACCAGAGTCACGTCGGCCACCTCGATGGCGGCATCGGAACCGGCGCCAATGGCGAAACTGACATCGGCGGCGGCCAGTGCCGGGGCGTCGTTGATGCCGTCGCCGACGTACAGCGTGTTCGCCATCGCTGTCTCAGCCCTGACGAGCGCGAGCTTCTGCTCGGGACTCTGCTGGGCGTGCACCTCGCTGATGCCCACCTGCGCCGCCAGATAGCGCACTTCCGATTCGCGATCGCCGGAGATGATCATCGTGCGCGTGAACTGGTGCTTAGGGCCGAGGTGCTGCACGAACGACCGGCTCTCGGGGCGCGGAGCATCTCGGAAACGCAGGGTGGCCGTGTAATGGTCGTCGATCGCCACGACGCACTCGAGGCCCCCACCAGGTTCCG
>JAYSZS010000054.1:0-5798 GCA_043737935.1 Propionivibrio sp.
ACGCTCGTTTATTCGATAAAAACTGCTTTTGCTTCACAATGTCGTCCAAATTTTTTGCCGCCGCCTGGCTGCGATGACTTGTTCGGTGATTCCCTAGACGCGGCTTCCAGAGCCATTGTCTTGCATGATCAACCTTGAATCTTTTTGTTGCTGGTTTTGTTTCGGCAAAAGTCAAGTTCCAGCAAGGCCGGGTCGCCTCCCCTGATGAGGTTAACTATGTGTGAGTTGTAGGCTGGATTATGATATAAACAGAATTACTTAGAAGCGAGCGTCGCCATGGTTGCTATAGTGGTCCCCATTTTCAAAACAATAGTTTAAAGCTATGCGCTTTCATGAGGAGCAAGAAGATATGAAGGATGCGAAGCAGCGGCAGGTCCACTCGCCCTAGTTCAAGGCGAAGGTCGGCCTGGAGGCATTAAGAGGGCTGATGACGGTCATCAAGATTGGCCTGGACTACGGTGTATTGCGAAAAAGGAAATTCAGGAGCAAGCCTAAACGCTGTTTGAAGGCAAGCGATGTTCCAAACCGGTGGCGGCGCACCAGGAGCCGGAAAAATGTTTCTTTAGCCAATGACGCTTGACGACTTGCTCTACAGGAGAAGAATCATCATGGAAACTGCTTGTAATTCGGTACTGGTCTTGCTCGAAAAACGGCAATTGTTTCCCCATCTTTTGTCGCAGAAGTATCCGCATGTTCTCTCCAGAATAATTGAAGCATGGGAATCGCCTGAGGCCATTGACGCCTGCTTTCAGGATCTGATGTTTGCCGAACCCAGGCGCAAGCAAGGCTTCCCTGTGGATGTGATGACTGAAATCTTTGCCATCGCCAAGTTTCACGATAGTGTTTACCCGAGAGTAGCGAGTTCCCCATTGGATATCTGGAGCCAAGCACTGGAGATCTCGAAAGTCAATTCCGCCCAGACGGAAGTCTCACTCAAGGAATAATCTTGATCAGGTCTGACGTTCACGGAGCGCAGCAAATTCTAAATTTTCGACCGTCTTTACTCGCAGTGCATGGGAATGCCCTATTGAGCCGGGATACTGTGCGGCATTTTAACCGGGCTTAATGCGGCTGGTTTCCTTGGACTTCGCTGAGGAATAAGCCGATTCACCGGCTTTGGGTTAGAATGTTTGCCGTTTCAAAACCGGCTTAAGTTTGATGAAAATCTGTTTTCTCGACTTTGATCAACAGATTGCTGACCTCGATGGCAAGATCGAAAACTTGTGCTTTGCCCAGGATAATTCGGCTGTCAATATTTCTGAAGAGATTGCCCGGCTTGAGAAGAAGAGCCAGACGCTGACCAGGGAGATCTACGCCAAGTTTGCGCCTTGGCAAATCTCGCAGGTAGCACGTCACCCTCAGCCCTTTACGCTCGATTACCTCAGTCTCATTTTTTCCGATTTTGAAGAGCTGCACAGCGCCCGCGCCTTTGCTGACGATCGCGCCTTGGTCGGCGGTATGGCACGTTTCAACGGCCAGTCGGTGATAGACATTGGCCCTCCGAAGGGGAGCGGCACCAGGGAAAAGGTTCGCCGCAATTTTGGCCTGCCGCGCCCGGAGGGCGACCGCACAGCCCTGCGCCTGTTGCGACTGGCCGAGAAGTTCGGTATCCCGGTGCTGACCTTCATCGACACACCGGGTGCCTATCCCGGCATCGCCGCCGAACAGCGAGGTCAGTCCGAGGCCATCGGCCGCAACCTCTATGTCATGTCCGGATTGCGGGTGCCGATCATTGTCACCGTCATCGGAGAGGGTGACTCGGGTGGTGCACTGGCGATTGCTGTGGGTGATGTGGAGCAGATGCTGCAATACTCGACCTATTCCGTCGATTCTCCTGAAGGCTGCGCGTCGATGCTCTGGAAGAGTGCCGAGAAAGCCAGCGAAGCGGTCGAGATCATGGGTATCACGGCCTCCCGTCTGAAAACACTCGGCCTGATCGACAAGGTCGTCAATGAACCGCGTGGCGGTGCGCATCGCGATCCAGTGGCGATGGAGCATAACCTCAGAAAAGCACTGCTTGACGCCTTGAAGCAGGTCGGTGCCCTATCAACCAGCGAACTGCTTGAAGCCCGCTTTGCACGTTTGATGGCCTATGGCCGCACCAAAGAGCAGTCGCTCCACTGAGCGCTCTTCGGCTGGCGCGACGAGCCAGCTTGTCACAATCCTCTCAGCATTTCTTGCGGAACGACTGACGCCGACATTGGTGCCAGGAACGGTGTCACGAAGTTTGCAAAATGCGCGCCTGTGCGTTGCCCTTTCCGGGGGGCGTGACTCGCTGGTGCTGTTGCATGCGCTGAGCGGCCTGATGTCGTCCGCCGGCCTTCCCGGCATCCTGACCGCTGTACATGTTCACCACGGGATGAGTCCCAATGCCGATGCCTGGGCCGGGTTCTGTGCGGAGTTCTGCCGGCGTTATGCTGTGCCACTGAATATTGTCCGCGTTGAGGTGCCGCGCGACAGCGGCGAGGGGCTTGAGGCCGCCGCGCGCCGGGTGCGCCATGCCGTGTTTGCCGAATGTGCTGCGGACTGGCTGGCGCTGGCGCATCATCGCGACGACCAGGCGGAAACGGTTCTGCTCAATATACTGCGTGGCGCCGGAATTGCGGGGGCAGCAGGCATGCTGGCCGAGCGTCCCCAAGCTCATGGACCAGCTCTGATTCGGCCTTTGCTCAATGTGCCCGGGTCGCTGCTCGAGGCCTACGCCGCCGAGCAGGCACTGTGCTGGATCGAAGACGAAAGCAATGACGAGGTGCACTACCGCCGCAACTATCTGCGTCGTGAGGTGATGCCGCAGCTCAAGGATAAATTCCCTGGCGCACACAAGGCACTGGCGCGTGCCGCCAGGCACTTTGCCGAAGGCTCCCTGCTGCTCGACGAGCTGGCGGCGACTGATCGCGCCGCGCTGACCACAGCGGCCGGGCGAATCAGCCTTATCGGTTTCAATGCACTCGCTCCGGCGCGCGCGCGCAACCTGTTGCGCTTTACCTGGCTCGCGGCCGGTTTTCGGGCGCCGGATGCGCGCTGGATCGATGAAGCATTGCGCCAACTCGCAACGGCCGGGGCGCTTTCGGAGACCTGCCTGGCGACATCCGACGGCGAACTGCACGTGTATCGCGGCGAACTGCATATCGTTGGGCATTATCCTGAGACGCCCGTCGAACCCAGACTGTGGGCCGGTGAGCTTGAGCTGCCCTGGGCTGGCGGTCGGATTCTGTTGGTGCCGATGACGGGTTCGGGCATCCGCCGTGACCTGCTCGTTGCAGGGAAAGTTTGTATTTGCTCCCGGCAGGGTGGCGAAAGATTGCAGCCCGATGCCAGGCGTCCGCGCAGAAGTTTACGCAACTTGCTGCAGGAGGCCGCCGTACCCCCGTGGAAGCGGTTGCGGCTGCCCATGCTGTGGTGCGGCGAACGACTGGCCTGGGTCGGCGGTATCGGTGTCGACACGGGGTTCGCCTGTATACCGGGTGAGGCGGGGCTGATGCCCGTCTGGGAGGCGGACTGTCGTCCGGCGGCTCCCCGATAGCGCACGGCACCCCTCCCAGTCCTCCCAGTCCTCCCAGTCCTCCCAGTCCTCCCAGTCCTCCCAGTCCTCCCAGTCCTCCCAGTCCTCCCAGTCCTCCCAGAATGGATGCGAAGTCCTGAGCCATTTCGCGAAGGGTTTGATCAACACACCACTGAACGTCACCTTGCCTAAAGCCTATATGACTCAATTGCCGCGCGACAAAATGTCGCAACGACTTGCGCGGGTGGTTCGGCTGTCTGGTTTGTTTCGTTCGTGCGATTGCCCGGCGGCGCTCCAGTGGACTGCAACACGCTTGCCACGCCATGCACTACGTCTTAACGTGACTGGCTTATGCCTGCCAAAATTATGACGATCATGAGTACGGAAACTTCGGCTACCCTGAGCCGGCTGATTAACTTGCGCTGGTGGTTGCTGGCTGGCGAAGTTATGACGATTCTGCTCTTGCCGCCCCTGCTCGATGTGCCGCTGCCGACCTGGCTGCCCGCCTGCGCCTGACTGGAATGTGATTCACCTTTGTAGTTTCGGCCAGCATGCCGGCCTGGTTTGCCGTGCACATGAGGGCCTCGATCCGGCAACGCGATGTCGAGCTTGCTGCCTTGTGTTAGCAGGCGCTGCGTGACGAGCGCGTCATTGCATTGGGCGCGCTGGCCGCCGCTGCTGCGCATGAACTGTCGACTCCGCTATCGACCATGCCCATCGTCGCCGTCGAACTGGAACACGATGCCACGCTCGGCGAGGCGGCGCGTGCCTCATCGCCTTGCTGCGCAATCAGATCGCGGCCTGCAAGGGAATCATCGGCGGCGTGGACAGGCAAGCAGCGTCCGAACACCTCGACAACGCACAGCGGTTCACGCCGGTCGCTGGTTGGCCGGGGTTCATCGGCTTTGGCTCGAACTGTGGTCGCACGTGATCTGCGACCTGCAACTCGCAAGCAGGGTACCGGCTCCGATGTTAATCATTGATGCGACATTGGAACAGGACTTGCTGAAACTGTTCAACAATGCCGCCGACGCCGGGTCGGACGTCAATGTGGTGGCGGCATGGGATGAGCAGTGGCTGACGGTTGATGTGCGCGACAGCGGTCCGGGTTTTGTTTGGCCTGTCCTGGAACAGGCCGGGCGGGTATCATTTCCCACTCACGATGGTGGCAGCGGCATCGGATGCCGAGGGCGCATGCAATGCACAGATCGCCCTAACCAGGGCGCAGCACAGGTCACCAAGTCGCGTCGTGCTTGATCTCAACCTCGCTGGAAATACAGGCCTGTCAGTGATCGAGCCTCTGCTGGCGATCAATGCCGATTGTCGCATCGTCGTGCTGAACGGGCTATGCCAGCATTGCCACGGCGGTCGATGCGATCAAGCTTGGCGCGATGTAGTATCTGGCCAAACCGGTCGATGTCGATACCCTCCTTGCCTCTTTCGAGACCGGTGCTCGACCCAATACAGAAGAAACACCAGCGGCGAAACAGTTCACCGTCAACCGTCTGGAGTGGGAGCACATCCCGCGCGTGCTGCACGAGCACGAAGGAAACATCTCCGCCACCGCCAGAGTGCTCAGGATCCACCGGCGCACGCTACAACGCAAGCTCGCCCAGTGTCAAGCCAAGTCATGGTCATAGCTCAGAATTCATTTTTTATCAGTCGGTGCTGCAAAATGGAAGGGTACGGCAATGCGCTGCTGCCTGGTTTCGACGAGCAGCGTGACACGCCAGAGCATGCTGCCGGTGATGCAGACCGGAAGCATCGCGTCGCCGGAATAATTTCCTTCACCACGCGCATCGAGGGTCTTCCGGTTATAACCCATGTTCATGGAGACACCGGCAAAGTCGATTTCAACCTTGCTCGCTTTGATACCGGAGAGACTTACGCTGATCTGCAGTGGCATGACGACGGGGATCGGATGCGGCGCGATACTCAGTTCTATACGCCCGCCACCGGAGACGGCGGCATGGCAGGCCTGTTTGTTCAGCTCGCATCCGGCCACCGGTTCGATGGTCAGATCGGCCTTGGGCAAGAGCCGTGGCGAGTACTTGTAGCCGAACATGGCGACAATGGCCAGGGCCAGGACGATTGACAGGTCGACAAGGGAAAAAGGACTGCGAGGACTGCGCATGAAAAAAATTTTCTCGGGTTATTCCGTCTTCGGCAAGGGGTGTCACAAAGCCAGCCCGAAGTTCACCTAGGGAAACACTGAATAAGTAGCAAAAGAAGTGAACGATCTTTTAGTCATGTCATCAAAGAAATGGGATCGATCACGGGGGTTAAGACGATGAAG
>JAYSZS010000055.1:0-2400 GCA_043737935.1 Propionivibrio sp.
TCGTGGTGCAGGTTGTGCCCACATTCGTCGATCCGCACTTCCCGCACATCGGCAAAGCAGGCCATGCGCTCGCGGTACTCGTCCGGGTGTTCGTCAAACCTTCTCATGATGACCGATTGGCGTCCCGCGACCCACAGCGTCGGGGCGCTGACCCGACGCCAGCAGGCCTTGGCTTCCTCCAGCGGATAGAGTACGGGGCTGATCCAACGATGCTTCGGGTCGGCGGCGAAAGTGAAGTCGCTGCCATTTTCGAGCGCGAGCAACGAATGCCCGGCAAGGAAGGCAGCACGTTCGGGAGTCAGGCGCGGGTTGTCGCGGCTTAACCGCAATGCATAATCCTCGCGACGCGGGTAATGACGGAAAGCCGAATCCTGGTCGCGAATCTGTTGCAGCCATTTCTCCAGGCGGTCCGGTGTCTCGCCTGGCGCCGAGACCCACAGGCCGAAGCCCTCCATATTGGCGAAGCGTGAAACCCGCTGCGCCCGGATACCGGCATAGACGCCGGCCACGATGCCGCCCAGGCTGTGCCCGGCGATCTGTGCGGGCTGGTCCGGCGAGTAATGTTCGAGCAGGGCGTCAAGGTCGGCGATGTAGTCCGTGAACATGTAGGCGCCTTCATTCCATTGCGAAAGGCCGAATCCGCGCCAGTCCGGTGCGATGACGCGCCACTGGCGTTGTAAGGCATCGACGACAAACTGGAATGAAGCACTGACATCGCCCCAGCCATGCAGGAAGAAAAACGTCGGCGCATCGTTGTCACCCCAGAGGCGCACGTGATAGCGCCGCTCGCGCAGGGAAACGAATTCGCAATGGAAGGGCTGCATGCCGGTCAGGCCGCCTGGGCAGCGTGAATGATGACCGGCGCCTCGCGGATCGGCAGGTTGAGCAGCGCCGCCAGACTCGACAACACGATGTCGGCGTACCACATCCACGAGTAGTCGCCGAAGCGCGTGATCGAGAGCCCTCCCAGCCAGGCACCGAGAAAGCCGCCGATCTGGTGCGAAAGCAGGGTCAGGCCGAACAGCGTACCGAGATAGCGCACGCCGAACAGTTTGCCGACAATGGCAGCAGTCGGCGGCACCGTCGCCAGCCAGGTAAAACCGAGGCCGGCGGCAAAAATATAGAAGGTCAGGTCGGTCCGCGGCGCGAGCAGATACAGCACGATCATCAGCGCGCGCGAGGCATACATCCAAAACAGCACGTATTTGCTGCGATAGCGGGCGACGCAGGCACCGGCATAAAGGCTGCCGAAGATATTGGCCAGGCCGATGATGGCCAGCGACCAACTGGCCACCGAGGGCGGCAGGCCGCACAGTTTGACCTCGCCTGGCAGGTGCGTGACCAGAAAGGCGATGTGGAAACCGCAGGTGAAGAATCCGGCATGCAGCAGCAGATAGCTGCGGTCGGCCAGCGCGTCCTGCACGCTGCGCCGCAATCCGGGATCGGCCACCGCAACCGCCTTGTGTGTTGCTTCGAGCGGCCGAGACACCACCCGGATCAGCGGTAGTGCGGCCAGCGTCATCACAGCCAGTGCCCACAGCGCGCCCATCCAGCCGATCGCCTGGATCAGCTTTTGCAGGATCGGGGCAAAAATGAACTGCCCGAAGGAGCCGCCGGCGTTGATCACGCCGGACGCCGCTCCGCGCGATTCCACGGGCAGACGGGTGGTCGCCGCGCCGATCAGCACCGAGAAACTGCCGGCGCCCGAGCCCACGGCCGAGAGCAGGCCGAGTGAAAAGATCAGCCCCCAGGTGCTGTTCATGAAGGGTGTGACGGCACTGCCGAGCGCCAGCAGCAGCAGGCCCCCTTGCAGCACCCGCCCCGGCCCGTAACGGTCGGCCACGGCGCCGGCGATCGGCTGCACGGCGCCCCACATGAACTGCCCGACGGCCATGGCCAGGCTGATCGAAGCGATGCCGAGGCCGGTGCTGGTATTGAGCGGGGCGAGAAAGAGCCCGAGCGACTGCCGCGCACCCATCGTCACCATCAGGATTCCGGCCGCGGAGAGGGTAACGGCCCACAGAGCCGGGGTATTGAGCGAGCGGAACATGATCGGGTATTCTCGGTTGCGTGAGTTTTTATTGGAACGGCCATTGTAGAGCGAGTTCAACGTGCCTGCGCTTGAGGGGTATAGGCGCTAAACCCAGGCGGAATTTGAACCCAATTATTGACCTCATTTTATAGACCATTTTGAATTTCAATTTATCGCGAAGCGTATCGGGTATATTTGTAATGTGCTGGAGGACAGTTCGTCGACCGCACCAGCAGAGAACTTCAAATGCCAACGATCAGCGAGTATTTCGGTATTGTGATTCAGATGTTCTGGCGCGAACATGCGCCACCGCATTTTTAAGCGATTTATGGCGAACATGAAGCACTGATCAATATTCGTACGTTGGA
>JAYSZS010000056.1:0-5771 GCA_043737935.1 Propionivibrio sp.
GGGTGCCAAACAAACCGAAGGCGTCGTCATTCTTGAAGACGATATCGAACTTTGTGCCATCCAGCCGGTACTCCGCTGCTTGTGCATGGGCCGACAACAAGGCCAGAGCGAGAAGCGAAACTTTGAAAGCTTTTTTCAAGGTGAATCTCCTGGTGAAGTTTTAAGGTAAAGATAAATTGGGCCAATGAAGTTAATCAGGTGAAGTCAACTGAGGCTGGGCACTACCGACCAAATCTTGGAAATCATTGAAGGGTGCAACTTCAGTCAATAACGATAATAAGGTTAATTAATGACAGTCTTCACCTCGCCGTTACGAAATTTAGTAGTCCTTTCGAATCAATCTGAATGAATTTAAAGCTCCGATGGGAGGTAATTTCTTAGTGATCAACATTGACCGAATTCCGTGGCCAAGATTGCCAAGCTCAGGTGATAGCAGGTCGAGCGGTTCATGTACCTCAAGGATGTGTATGAAGAATTTCGTTGCCGCTCTGGCGAGGTCAGGGCAGCAGCGCGATTGATACATATCATGCCGACGCGGATCGCCTTCGACCCGGACTGGGAAATGATAGGTGCGATACCCGACCTTTTCAGTGCGCTAATGCACAAACCGTGGCCAGTGATTTATCCTTCATTGGCTGTCAAGGCATTAGTCCGTTTGGACTAATGCCTTGAGATTTGGCGAACATCTTCATCAGGCAAAATGAACACCCTGGAAGTACTATCCTTGCCGTTTATTTATCCACGAAAGCTCACCTTGTTTATTGCCCGCCCACCGCGACCCAATCCAGAACTCGAATTGCTGCTGCGCGATGCCACTGCACAGATGCTCTCTCAGCTCATCGGAGTTTAAACTTGATGCAAATAGCATCGAGCAACCCTGGCAACGCCTACGTCTACTCGCTTGGCGGGGTGATTGTCCTGGCACTATCGGCACTGTATGCTCATCCGGTACGTGCCGATGCCGTCGACACCTTCAACATCGTCGCCGGGGTTTCAGTAACGCACGACGACAACCTCTTTCGCCTGGCCCCTGGGGTCAACCCGCAAACCGTGCTCGGCACATCGACCAAAGCCGATGACATCACCACGTCCTCGGTTACATTGAAACTAAACAAACTTTATTCACTGCAACGATTTGAACTCGAAGTCAGCTATATCGACAACCGCTACAAAACATTCAGTTACCTCAGCTACGACACCACGCCCTACAAGGCCGCTTGGCACTGGGCCCTCACGCCCTATCTGCATGGCAAACTGAGTACCGCCAGCGTTACGACGCTCAATGATTTCAATGACTTCAGCGGCTTCAACCGGCGCAATACACGTACCGAGGAAAATACCCGTCTTGATGGTGTATTCGACGTGAGCCCTTCCTGGCAACTCCTCGCGGGTGTTTCCGAAGCCACCACCACCAATACCGAGATTACCCGTGGCCAAGGCGACAATCGCTTCAAGAGTGCCGAGGTGGGTATCAGGCGCAGCTTTCCTTCGGGCAACACGCTCAGTTACATCGCGCGAAACGGGAGCGGCGATTACTTCAAGCGCCCGCAACCGATCCCCTTCATACTTCTGGACAACCATTTCAACGACTTCGAAAACGAATTACGCCTGACCTGGGGCCTGACCGGTAAAACCACTATCGACGCACGCCTCGCCTATCTGAAGCGAGAACACGCCAATTTCGCATCGCGTGATTACAGTGGCGTAGTCGGCAGGCTGAACCTGAGCTGGTCTATTTCAGCAAAATCATTTCTCACGGCCAGCATCGGGCGCGATTTCGCAAGCTATCAAACACTGGACACCAACTACACGGCAAGCAACAACGTTACGCTCTCGCCCGCCTGGCAAATCAACGCAAGAACTGCATTGCGCGCCAATTACTCCTACGCGCAAGTCGACTATCTTGGAGCCCCGATAGCCGCATTTATTTCGGCCAGCAACCGTAAAGACGCCATAAGAAACGCCTCGATCTCGCTCGATTGGCAGCCACTGCGAACGATGACCGTCAGTGCCACACTGCAAAACGAAAAGCGGGATTCAAATCAACCCGGCCTTGACAATGAGTCCAACAGGTACGGGTTATCGGCCCAAATCAACTTTTAATGTAAACGTCGCAACAACGCCTCACGAACCTCCCCTGCCCTCCGGGAAAGGTCGGGCAGGCCAGCAGCCTGCATAATGCAGGATAGCGTTAAATCCATGCCCGCCAGGGCCAGGGGTTGCACAATAAGGCGCTCCGTAATATCAATGTAACGCGGCTAGCCTAGACTAATATTTTTTGAGCGTATGGAAAAGGGTGCTCATGACGATCCACACCCGTTTGATCAACTTATTTCAGAATGAATGACTGTGAAAACACAAATTATCGGAAAACGAATTCTCCTCCCCGTGCTGACCTTGGCGTTGATTCTCGGCCTGGCCGCTTGCGGCAGCAAAGATGAAAAAATGCCGGCCACGCAGGTCGCGGCCAAGGTCAATTCCGAAGAAATATCGGTGCATCAGATCAATTTCGTGTTCTCTCGCAGCGGTGCAGCCGCCGTCACCCCCGAGCAAGCACCAAAAGTTCGTCGTGAAATCCTCGACAAACTGATTGACCAGCAACTGGCTGTCGAGCATGCGATTGAAAAGAAGCTTGATCGCTCCCCGGAAATCGTCATGGCCATTGAATCCGCCCGCCGCGAAATCCTAGCACGGGCCTATGTCGAGCAGATCGTCGGCGCGCTGACCAAACCCACCGCTGAAGAAGTTAAAAAATACTACACCGATCATCCTCAGCTATTTGCTGAGCGCCGTATCTACAACATCCAGGAAATCGTACTCCCGACCAGCCCTGGCGCACTAACCCAGATGCGTGACATGCTCACTGCCGGCAAGCCAATGGAAGAAATCGCCAACTGGCTCAAGAGCAAAGACATCAAGTTCTCCGGCGGCAGCGCCACGCGGCCGGCCGAACAGATACCACTCGGCCTGCTGCCGAAAATACACGCCCTCAAAGACGGGCAGGGCTTGGTGCTTGAAACCGCAGACAGCATTACCGTCATGCGCCTGGTGGCTTCCCAATCGGCACCCGTGACCGAAGCCGCTGCGCTGCCGCGCATCCAGCAGTTCCTGGGCAATCAGAGAGGCAGCGAAGCCGCCGCCAGCGAATTCAAACAACTCAAAGCCAAAGCAAAAATCACCTATCAGGGCGAGTTTGCCACGGCTGAAGCAGCCACCCCGGCCCCCGCAACGGCGGCTGCCCCGGCCTCCACCCCGGTAGAAAAACCGGCAGGCAACACCGTCATCGAAAAAGGTGTTGCAGGCTTGAAGTAAAGCTTGAAGGTGATGCGGGCGGAGGCAAGCATCCCGCGATACGCACGGGCTCTTCAGCGCAGGGGATTTCCTGGGGCCGGATCCCGAGTACCGAATCCACCCCGCAATGACCACTCAGCTTCAAGTAGTCTGGCCACAAAATTGTAATGACATTAACGGAATGCCAATGCTAAAACGCCTGCTCAATGTTTACCTGATTATTGCCACGCTCATTGCCGCCATTTCGGCGACGAGCGCCATCGCGGAAGACAAGCTGGACTACCCGCTCGGTGCCGGCGACGCCATTCGTGTCCAGGTCTTCCAGAATCCTGATCTGACCATCGATACCCGCGTTTCGGAAAACGGCTCGATCACCTACCCGCTGATCGGTGCCGTAGAACTTGGCGGTTTATCCATTGCCGCTGCCGAAAAGAAGATTGCCACAGCGCTCAAGGAAGGCGGCTTTGTTCAGCAACCGCAGGTCAACATCGTTCTGGTGCAGGTGCGTGGCAACCAGGTTGCCGTTCTGGGGCAAGTCAACCGCCCGGGGCGCTTTCCGCTGGAAACCTTCAACACCCGCGTCAGCGATATGCTTGCTGCCGCGGGAGGTGCCACGGCCGGTGGCGACGACGTGGTTATCGTGACTGGCGTGCGCAATGGCCAGCCCTTTCGCAAAGAGATCGACATCCCGGCGCTTTACCTCAGCGACAAGAACGAATCCGACCTCATCCTCTCCGGCGGCGACACCATCTACGTACACCGCGCGCCGGTCTTCTACATCTATGGCGAAGCGCAGCGCCCCGGTTCGTTTCGCATCGAGCGCGACATGACCATCATGCAGGCCCTCGCCCAGGGCGGTGGCCCGACGGCACGCGGCAGCGAATACCGCATCCGCCTGCATCGCAAGAATGCCGAGGGCGTGATCGAAAAAATCTCGCCCGAACTGACCGACCCCGTATTGCCCAACGACGTCATCTACATCCGCGAAAGCATTTTTTAAGAGCAGCACGCCATGACTCTCCAACAATTCCTGCTCATCCTTATCGCGCGTGCCAAGCCGGCGCTTTTTACCCTGTTTGCCATCGTAATCATCACACTGGGGGTCAACCTGCTCCAGCCCAAGCAATACACCGCCAGCGCCTCCGTACTGATCGACGTCAAGCCGGATCCGGTTGCCGGAATGGTGCCCGGAATGATCTCGCCCGGCTACATGGCCACCCAGATCGACATCATCAAAAGCGATCGCGTTGCCCGGCGCGTGGTCATGCTGTTGCGCATGGACGAAAGCCCGGCCATCAAGGCGCAATGGCAGGAAGCCACCGAAGGCAAAGGCCAGCTGGTTGTCTGGCTGGCCGCTTTGCTCAAGGCCGGGCTCGACGTGAAACCCTCGCGCGAGAGCAACGTCATCGACATCGGCTACAGCGGCGGCGAGCCGGGCTTTACCGCAGCCCTCGCCAACGCCTTCGCGCAGGCCTACATTGACGTCAACCTCGATCTGAAAATCGAACCGGCGCGTCTGTCCGCCACCTGGTTTGAGGAGCAGACAAAACTTCTGCGCGAAAAGCTTGAAGCGGCCCAGACTGCGCTTTCCGAATTCCAGCAAAAATCCGGCATCGTCGCCAACGACGAGCGCCTTGATTATGAAACCGCCAAACTTAACGATCTTTCAGCCCAGATCACTGCGGTGCAGGCACAAACCTCGGACAGCCTGAGCAAGAAGAAGTCGGCCGGCGGCTCCGATACGCTGGCGGAAGTCATGCAGAACCCACTGATCAATGGCCTCAAGTCGGATATTGCCCGCCTCGAAGCCAAGCAGCAGGAAAGCAACATCAACTTCGGCAAGAACCACCCGCAAACCATTCGCGCCGAATCCGAACTCGAGTCGCTCAGAGAAAAACTGGCCCACGAAACCCGGAAGGTATCAAGCAGCCTCGGCACCTCTTACACGGTGGGCAAGCAAAAGGAAAAGGAACTGCTCGAAGCCATGGAAGCCCAGAAAACCCGGGTGCTCGATCTGAAGAAGCAATACGATGAAATCAGCGTACTCAAGCGCGATGTCGAATCAGCCCAGCGCACCTTTGAGGGCGCCAGCCAGCGCTCGGCGCAGACACGCTTGGAGAGCCTTTCGGCGCAGACCAACGTGCTCGTTCTCAACCCGGCCACCGAACCCACCGCTCACTCCAAGCCAAGAATACCTTTCAATCTTCTTATCGCCGTTTTCCTCGGCACACTGCTCGGCGTTGGGGTTGCGCTGATCCTGGAACTCGTCAACCGTCGCGTCCGTGCAACCGGAGATCTGGCCGAAGCGACCGGGCTGCCGGTTCTTGCCAGCATCGCCTCGACCGCGCCAGCCACTTCTTTGCGCCAGATGCTGCAACAGCGCATAAGTCGGGTTTTCTCACGCCACAAGGCGTCGAAACCCGCGCTCGCCGCCGCAGCCTCTTGAACACCAGCCGGAACCCGAGCATGAACCTAGTGGA
>JAYSZS010000057.1:0-5767 GCA_043737935.1 Propionivibrio sp.
CGGCGTCAAGACGCTCTGGCTTGGCTTTCAGCGCATCAGGGATTTCGTTGAAGGGGTCGAGCATATGCGGTCAATCTATGCTGTATGAGTTGTGTGTAAAGGAATGGGCTAACGGCTGCGGAAGTCGATTAATTGAGCCCTGTTTCGGCTACTGCTGCGCGCCAAGCGCTTTCGCGCGCAGGGCACTGATCTCAAGCGCTGCCGGGTCAGGTGTGTTCCGGGTCGGCCAGCCTTGCAGATGGGTGATGGCCAGTTTGGTCAGTGCGTGAATCCAGTCATCGCGCTCGTTCAGGCATGGAATATAGCGGTAGTCCTTGCCACCAGCCTGAATGAACTCGGCCTTTCCTTCGATGGCGATTTCTTCGAGTGTTTCAAGGCAGTCGGCAGGAAAACCCGGACAGACAACGTCAACGCACTGCACGCCCTGTTTGCCAAGAGCCGCCAACGTTGGTGCTGTATAGGGCTGCAGCCATTCGGCACGACCGAAGCGCGACTGAAAGCAGATCTGGTACTCATCGGCAACGAGTTTAAGTGCTTCGGCCAACAGACGACCCGTCTTATGACACTCGCAGTGGTAAGGGTCGCCCTTGTCCAGGGTGTAGCGTGGTACCCCATGAAAACTCATGATCAGCCGATAGGAGGTGGTCGGATGACCATTAACCATCCAGTGCTGGCGAACGCTGCTGGCCAGTGCCTCGATGTAGCCCGGGTTGTCGGCAAAACTCCTGATCGTCCGGATTTCGGGTTGATTCCGGAGCGAAGCGGCCCAGGCACTGGCTGCATCAAACGCGGTAGCCGTCGTGCTTGACGAATATTGCGGGTAAAGCGGGAGCAGCAGGATACGCGTGCAGCCCTCGGCTTTAAGCCGGGAGAGGGTGGCGGGTATTGAAGGTTGCCCGTAACGCATCGCGTAGTCGACCACCACATGGTGCCCGGCGGCACCGAGGAAGCCGCGCAACATTTTAGCTTGTCTTTCGGTGTGCACTTTGAGGGGTGAACCATCGGGTGTCCACACTGCGGCGTATTTTTCAGCCGACTTTTTTGGCCGAACGTTGAGGATGATGCCGTTGAGTATCAACCACCAGATCGCCCGCGGGATTTCGACCACACGCGGGTCGGAGAGAAATTCCTTGAGATAGCGACGAACCGCCTGAGCGCTTGGCGCTTCCGGGGTACCCAAATTGATCAGCAAAACGGCGGTGTTTGCCGCCGTGCCGTGACGATAAGCGGGTTCAGGTAGATAGCGTGGCATCAGTAGTTGGCTCGGTAGGTCAATGCGGAGGAGAGCAGTTTGGCGGTGATATCGACGATTGGAATGACGTGTTCGTAGGCCATCCGGGTCGGGCCGATGACGCCTACCGATCCGACGATCTGTCCGTCGACGGCGTAGGGTGCAGTGACGACGCTGCATTCGTCAAGCGGCGCCAACCCGGACTCGCCACCTATAAAAATCTGGATGCCGTCGGCGCGGTGGGAAATGTCGAGCAGTTGCATCAGGGCAGTACGTTGCTCGAAAAGATCGAACAATTCGCGCAGCCGCTTCATGTTGGACGAGAGCTCTTCAACTTCGAGCAGGTTGCGTTCGCCGGAGATGACGTAATGTTCATCGGCCCGGTTCATGGCTTCGTCGCCGGCGGCCAAGGCAGCGGCCATCAAGCCCTGCAGGTCGCCGCGCAGTTTGAGCAGATCTTCCTTGACCCGGAGACGGATCTGCTCGAAATCCTGGCCGGCAAAGTACTGATTGAGGGTGTTGGTGGCGACAACGAGTTCCGCGGGCGAATAGGGACGCTCGGTGAACAGGATTCGGTTTTGTACGTCGCCATCGGTGGTGACGAGTATCAGCAGGATCCGTTTTTCGGACAGACTGACGAATTCCATCTGCCGTATTCTGGGCGTCTGGCGCCGCGGTGTGAGCACGATTCCGGCAAAATGGGTGAGGCCGGAGAGCAGGTGCGATGCGCTGCTTATCAGTTGTTGTGGTTGTGAGGGATGAAGCTGCCCCTCCATGTCGTGGATTTTCTCCGTCGCCAGCGGTTGCATGGTGAGCAGGCTGTCGACAAAAAAACGGTAGCCGCGTGGCGTCGGTACGCGCCCGGCCGACGTGTGCGGGCTGGCAATGAAACCCAGATCTTCGAGGTCGGCCATGACGTTGCGTACGGTGGCTGCTGACAGATCAAGCCCCGAAAACCGGGATAGCGCGCGCGATCCGACAGGCTGACCGTCAGCGATGTAGCGTTCGATCAGGGTTTTAAGCAGTGTTCTGGAACGTTCGTCAAGCATGGAATTGATTCTACAAAAAATAAAGAACGTTTAACCACGAAGAATCATGCCGTGAAGCAAATCTTCATTGGGCCGAGCAGAGCGAAAAGCGAACCTAATCATTCTAAGCGCAACGCCTTGACCTTCGCCGAAACGGCATTCCGGCATTTCGGCCAAACCGCAGCTTTCTGGGCGAATACGCTGTGACTATCGCAGTTCTGTACTCTTTTGCTCGCCTGCGCTGCGTATCGAGGTTTCATATCGTACTTGCCCTGGTAAGTGACGGTGAAAACGATTCAATGTGTGGTTTAATTCATTCCATGAATGATGATCCAGTTTCTACATCGGGCGCCAGTGCGTTTTCGCCCCGCACCATTGCGCTGATTGGAAAGTACCACAGTCGCGAGATCATGGAGTCGCTCTGTCTGCTGGCCAGAAATCTCGACGAGCGTGGAATGACGGTCATTGTCGAGCAGGCGACGGCAAACCATTCCGAGGCGCCCGCCGATCTGCGCCACTGGTCAATTTGTGACTTTGCGGCGATTGGCGAGCAGGCTGATCTGGCCATCGTACTTGGTGGCGACGGAACCATGCTCAATGCAGCAAGGCAACTGGCGTGCTATGGCGTTCCGCTGGTTGGCGTGAATCAGGGCCGCCTCGGCTTCCTGACCGATATTGCGCGCTGCAACATGCTGACCTGCCTGGACGAGCTGCTCGGCGGCATGTTCACTCCGGAGAGTCGCATGCTGCTGGTCGCCGAAATATGGCGTAGCGGGCAGATCATTGCATCCAATCTCGCGCTCAATGACGTTGTGGTCGACAAAGGTTCCATTGGTCGCCTCATCGAGTTCGAACTGTTCGTTGATAGCGAGTTTATCTACAACCTGCGCTCGGATGGCCTGATCGCTTCGACGCCGACCGGCTCGACGGCGTATTCTCTGTCGGCCAATGGACCCATTCTGCATCCGCATGTTTCCGGAATTGCGCTGGTGCCGCTGTGCCCCCACTCGCTGACCAACCGGCCGATTCTGGTGGGAGACCGCAACGAAATTGAAATCCGCATCGTGCATGCGACCGATTCGCGGGTTCACTTTGACGGTCAGGTGACTTTTGATCTGAGGACTGATGACGCGGTGCGTATCTGTCGATCGGAATTATCGATTTGCCTCCTGCATCCCCCCGGTTACAGCTATTTCGCCATGCTGCGCCAGAAGTTGCACTGGAGCGAGAAGCCAGTAGTCCATTAGATCGCTCTAAAGTTCACTTCCACTTATGTTGCGTCGTTTGACAATTCGGGATTTCGTTCTGGTCGATCGCCTGGAACTTGAGTTCCAGGCCGGCTTCGGGACCTTGACGGGGGAGACCGGAGCCGGCAAATCGATTCTCGTCGATGCACTGGCCTTCGCGTTGGGCGAACGCGCCGATAGCGGCCTGATCCGTAGCGGCAGCGAACGGGCCGAAGTCAGCGCCGAATTCGATCTGCAGGGTTCGCCAGCCGCCGCTGAATGGTTACGCGCGCAGGATCTGGATGCCGCCGACGGCTTGTTGCTGCGCCGGGTGGTTGATGGCAATGGCCGGTCGCGTGCTTATCTCAATGGGTCGCCGGTTACGCTTGCACAATTGCGCGAAGTAGCCGAGGCGCTGGTCGATATTCACGGGCAGCATGCCCATCAGTCCTTGCTGCGTAGCGATGCGCAGCGCGCTCTGCTTGATTCGCATGCCCGGCTCATTCCCTTGCTTGAGGAGGTTTCTGCCGCCTGGCGTCAGTGGCGCGAAGCCAAGGCTCTGCTTGATTCGGCGGCGGGTGGTGCCGAGGCGCTGGCGCAGGAGCGCGAGCAGCTTGAGTGGCAGGTTCGGGAACTGGAGACCCTCGGTTTTTCGCTGGGGGAATGGGCAAGCCTGAATAGTGAGCACAAGCGTCTGGCGCACGCCGCCAGTCTAATCGAAGGTGCCCGCTTTTCGCTGGCTCTATTGTCGGAGGGCGATGCCGCCTGTGAAGTGCAGGTGGATACGGTGACCCGCCGGCTCGATGGACTGGCCGAGTACGATCCGGCGCTGGCTGATGTTGCCTCCCTGCTGCAATCGGCACAGGCGGAACTTGCCGAAGCAGTTTCGGCATTGCGTCGTTACGCGGATCGGGTTGATCTCGATCCGCAACGTCTGGATGAAGTAGAACGCCGGATAGAGGCGGTGCTCGCCTGTGCGCGCAAATTTCGCTCAAGTCCGGAAGACTTGCCAGCGCTGCTTGCACGCTGGCAGGGGCGGCTGACTGTTGTGGGCGAGACGAGCGATATTGCCGGTCTGGAAATGCGTGTTGCTGCAACACGCAAGCAGTACGAAAATGTGGCCAGACGACTGTCGAAGAGCCGTGCCAAAGCCGCTGATTCGCTGGCCGTCGAAGTCAGCCGGGTGATGCAACAACTGGCGCTGGGCGGCGGGCGCTTCGAGGTCGGACTGGTGCCTGTTGAAGCAGGTACGGCTGATGGCCTGGAGCAGGTCGAGTTTCGCATTTCCGGCTTGTCGGGTAGCGAGTCCCGCTCGCTGGCGAAGGTCGCTTCGGGCGGCGAACTGTCGCGCATCAGTCTGGCCATTCAGGTGGTAACGAGTCAGGCGGCGAGCGTTCCGACGCTGATTTTCGACGAGGTCGATGTGGGCATCGGCGGCGGGGTGGCCGAGGTTGTTGGCCGCTTGTTGCGTGAATTGGGTACCGAACGGCAGGTTCTGTGCGTGACGCATTTGCCCCAGGTGGCGGCGCGCGCCAACTGGCAATGGCAGGTGATCAAACGTACCGAGAACGGAACGGTGCGCAGCCGCGTCGTAACTCTGAATGACGATGCCCGGGTTGAAGAACTGGCGCGCATGCTCGGTGGGGTTGAAATTACGGCCATTACCCGGCAACACGCAAGAGAAATGCTGAACATAGCCTGAGCCAAGCGGAGTAATCAGCGATTAAAAAGCAAAGGCCGGTGAGCTACTCTTGCTTGCATCGCTCTCTGTTTAAAGGCCATTTCTTCGATGATTGTGAATCCGGCAACTCGTTACGGCTCACCAGATTATGCTATTGGTAATCCCGTACGTTTCGACTTGCAAGCGTCGAAACCGCCGGGAACGGGAACCCGTGCTCTCCGCTCTGCAAGTTCCGCATCTTCACAGGCAAGTGAATTGTCGCTGGCAGAACACCAGCAGGTTCAACAACTCAAAGACATAGATAGCAAGGTTCGTGCGCACGAGCAGGTGCACCTTTCGGTCGGTGCCGATCTGGTACTGGGCGACCCGACTTTTGCCTACACGAGCGGGCCGGTTAACAGGCTTTACGCGGTGGCCAGTGAAGTGTCGATTGATACCACACCCGGTGGGACTTCGGAAGAAATCGGACTCCGGAAGAATCGGTTCCCAAGGCGCAACATGTCCGCGTTACGGCCCTGGCTCCCGCTGATCCTTCTTCTGCAGATCGCAGCGTCGCAGCACAGGCCGCTGGCATGGAAGGCGAGGCGCGGATTGAACTGGC
>JAYSZS010000058.1:0-12512 GCA_043737935.1 Propionivibrio sp.
GTCGCTCAGTCCTCGATGGAGTATTCCCAGTTCATGGAGGAAGTTGCTCAGGGTTCCATAACCAAGGTAGTGATCGAGGGGCGTGTGCTAAAGGCCACCACCAGCGACGGGCGCAAGCTGACCTCCTACGCACCGCCCGATCTGTGGATGGTTTCCGATCTGCTCAAGCATGGCGTCAAGGTGGAAGCCAAACCGGAAGAAGAACAGTCCTTCCTGATGAGTATCTTTGTCAGTTGGTTCCCGATGCTGCTGCTGATCGGCGTCTGGGTGTTCTTCATGCGCCAGATGCAGGGCGGTGGCCGTGGCGGCGCGTTCTCGTTCGGCAAGAGCAAGGCGCGTCTGCTCGACGAGTCGACCAACAGCATCACCTTCGCCGATGTGGCCGGTTGCGACGAAGCCAAGGAAGAAGTTTCCGAACTGGTCGATTTTCTGCGCGACCCGTCAAAATTCCAGAAGCTGGGCGGGCGTATACCGAAAGGCGTGCTGCTCGTCGGCAATCCGGGTACCGGTAAAACATTGCTGGCCAAGGCGATTGCCGGCGAAGCCAAAGTGCCTTTCTTTTCAATCTCGGGTTCCGATTTCGTTGAAATGTTCGTTGGCGTCGGCGCGGCACGGGTTCGCGACATGTTCGAGAACGCCAAAAAGCACGCGCCGTGCATTATCTTTATTGACGAACTCGATGCCGTCGGGCGCCAGCGCGGAGCCGGACTGGGTGGTGGTAATGACGAGCGCGAACAGACCTTGAACCAGATGCTGGTCGAAATGGACGGCTTTGAGGCGAGCGTCGGTGTGATCGTGATTGCAGCAACCAACCGTCCGGACGTCCTGGATCCAGCGCTCATGCGTCCGGGTCGTTTTGACCGCCAGGTTGTCGTGCCTTTGCCGGATATTCGTGGCCGCGAACAGATCCTCATCGTACACATGCGCAAGGTGCCACTATCGCCTGACGTCAAGGCGGATATCCTGGCGCGCGGAACGCCGGGAATGTCGGGCGCCGATCTGGCCAATCTGGTTAATGAAGCGGCCTTGTTCGCTGCGCGTGGTAGCAAGCGTCTGGTTGATATGGACGACTTCGAGAAAGCCAAGGACAAGATCCTGATGGGTGCTGAACGTCGCAGCATGGTGATGAACGAGGATGAGCGGCGTAATACGGCGTATCACGAGTCGGGTCACGCCGTGGTTGCCAAACTGATGCCCAAGTCCGATCCGGTGCACAAGGTGACGATAATCCCGCGTGGTCGTGCGCTGGGGCTGACCATGCAATTGCCGGAAGAAGACCGCTACGCGTATGACCGGGTTTATCTGATGAGCCGCATTGCCGTACTGTTCGGAGGTCGTATTGCCGAAGAACTGTTCATGAACCAGATGACGACCGGTGCTTCAAACGATTTCGAGCGAGCCACGCAAATGGCACGCGACATGGTCACCCGCTACGGCATGTCCGATGCGCTCGGCCCGATGGTCTATGGCGAGAACGAGGGCGAGGTTTTCCTCGGGCGTTCAGTGACCACGCACAAGAACATGTCGGAAACGACGATGTGCAAGGTCGACGCCGAAATCCGTCGCATTATCGACGAGCAGTACGCATTGGCGCGCAAGGTGCTTGAAGAAAACCGCGACAAGGTCGAAGCGATGACGGCTGCGCTGCTTGAACTGGAAACGATTGACTCCGACCAGATCAACGACATCATGCAAGGCAAGCCGCCGCGGCCACCGAAGCCGCCGCAAGCCAAGGCGACGAATCCTGCCGATACGCCGCCACCGGATGTGGCGCCGAGCGCCACCGCTCCGGCTTGAGCCGGATCAATCAAAACAGACCGGGGGAGTAGATTCCCCCGGTTTTTTTATTACATGTTCTTATGCTTCGCTGCGGAAAATTTTTACTGTCCCTGGATCGTCCGCTGGTCATGGGCATCGTTAACCTGACGACTGATTCCTTCTCCGGCGACGGGCTGGCGGCGGACACCGCGCAAGCCATTGCGCACGCTCGCCGGCAGATCGAAGCCGGTGCGGATCTCATTGACATCGGCGCCGAATCATCGCGCCCTGGCGCCATTCCAGCCACATTTGATGAGGAACTCGCTCGTCTGCTGCCGGTACTGGATGCCCTGGCGGACTGCGGCGTGCCGATTTCGGTCGATACCTACAAGCCCGCTGTGATGCGTGCGGCCATCGCGCATGGCGCGTCGATGATCAATGACATCTACGCGCTGCGCATGCCTGGTGCGCTGGAGGCCGTCGCCGGAGGCGATTGCGCGGTTTGTCTTATGCATATGCAGGGCGAGCCGCTGACCATGCAGCACAGTCCACGCTATGGCGATGTGCTCGGCGAAGTGCGCGAGTTTCTTGGCCAGCGGGTCGCCGTGGCTGTTGCCGTCGGCATTGCACACGATCGCCTGGTGCTCGATCCGGGTTTCGGTTTTGGCAAGACGCAGGAGCACAACCTGTTATTGCTTCGTCATCTCGATACGCTGGCGATCGACGGATTGCCGCTGCTGGCCGGTATTTCGCGCAAGTCGATGCTCGGCGTCATCACCGGTCGAGCAGTCGAACAGCGCCTGTCAGCCAGCTTGGCCGCGGCCTTGCTGGCGCTGCAGCGCGGCGCACGCCTGCTGCGTGTGCATGATGTTCTCGAAACACGCGATGCCTTGGCGGTCTGGCAGGCGGTTGGTTCGGGATGACCCTCCACGGCGCTCATTTTTCAAGCCGGATCGTCTCTTGTCACAATGCCGTAATAATTACGGGCAAGACAAGCGGTATGGAATTCTGCTAACCTCTGTCGTTGGCTGCAAGCGTGTTAACCTTGGCTGTGGTGGTCGTTCATCATGCTGGCCGGGTCGGTCACGGCCACGTCAAGAAGATACCCAGGAGAGAACCCCGAATGGCAACGGAAATCGAGCTGAAATTACGCGTGTCGCCCGTCCAGGCAAGACTCCTGCAAGCCCACCCGGCGCTGTCCCGAGACAAGCCGCAGAAGTATCGGCTGCTCAATACCTACTATGACACGCCAGAGATGGATCTGCGCCAGCGCGGCATTGCCCTGCGTTTGCGGCGCAAGGGCTGGGCCGTCTGGCTGATGACGGTTAAATGTGGTGCTTCCGGGGCCGGTGGCCTGGCGCAGCGCAGCGAGTGGGAAGCGCCAACGCAGCCCGGCGTATTCGATTTTGGCATTGTTACCGATGCCGACTTGCGCGAGTTTCTGGAGACTTGCCAGCCCCGGCTGCAACCCATTTTTTCGACCGATTTCACGCGTACGGCATGGGTTATCAAGCGTGCAGGTTCGCTTGTCGAGGTGGCGCTAGACCGGGGCAGAATCAACGCCCTAGCCGGTACGAGTGACGCTGCTCAGGTCAGCAAACCGCTGTGCGAAGTGGAGCTGGAGCTGCTTGAGGGCGAATCGCCCGACGCCCTCTTTGAACTGGCCATCGCATTGGCGACCGACCTGCATCTTCACCCCGAGATAGCCAGCAAGGCGGAACGTGGCTACGCGCTGGCCGACCTGGACCAGGCCAAACCGGTCAAGGCCTTTACCTCGCCGGTCGACAAGGGCATGTCGCCGGTCGATGCCTTTCGATCGATAGTGCTGTCCTGCCTCATGCAACTTCAAGGTAATGAAGCGGGAGCCATCGCCGGGAAAAACCCGGAGTATGTGCATCAGGCCAGAGTCGCCATCCGCCGCCTGCGCTCGGCCTTCAGGCTTTTTTCTCCGGTACTTGGCGCCCGTTTTATCGAAGTTTATTCACCGCGCTGGCGGGAGATGGCGGGGGGGCTCGGCAGTGCGCGCGACTGGGATGTGTTTCTGATGGAAACCCTGGCTCCACTTGAAGAGGCCTTTCCAGGAGATCCCGATCTGGCGGTTTTGAGAGCCCGAGGCGAGGCGACCAAGGCCAGGGCGCAGGCCTCGGCAGGCATTACCTTGAAGCAGAAGGAATACAGCCAGCTCCTGCTGGCTTTTTCAGCCGCACTGTTCAGAGTTGAACCACCAACGATCGATGCTCGGCACAAGTCTTCAGTCTTGAGTCTGCGCAAGTTCGCCGCGCGTCGGCTGCAAAAACGGGCGGAGATGATTGAAGGTCTGGTCAGCCAACACGCCAGGATGAATGCCGAACGTCGACATGAATTACGCATCGCCTTCAAGAAGCTGCGTTATGCACTTGAATTTTTTTCCCCGATCCTGCCGCGCAAACGTTTATCGGCTTATCAGACTTCCCTCGCATCGATTCAGGATCTGCTCGGTACGCTCAACGATCAGGTCACGGCCTCGCGTCTGATCAAGGAAGTGCACCCGAAAGGCGAACCGGATCCGCTGACGCGAGGCTGGATTGCCGGTCGAACCCAGCTTCTTGTCATGGCCTTGAATGAAGAACTGCGCGGTTTTCTGACCAACAAAAAACCCTGGCATTGAGAGGCTGGCTGGATGGGCCGCACAATGACCGATGCCTTGGCAGGAACTGCTCATCGGGTTTGCACGGCATGTAGTGTTGAAATGGTCAATTGACAGGTTTTGCGGGTCAGTATTTTTCTGGACGCGATATTTTTCAGCATCGTCAGGGCTGAATCTGCACTCTTTTTGATGAACCGGCGACTGCTTCCATTTCGCGCGCCGATCAAGATATGGGCGTGAGTGAGCATTTCTGCCATTGACGATCCGGCATTAAATACTATGGCATTACTCTGAATAACGAGGCAGGATATGCCCACCCGCGATGTTGTATTGACCGATCACCAGGCCACGTTTGTCGAGCAAATTGTGTCTTCCTGTCGTTATCAGAACGCCAGCGAGATTCTTCGAGAAGGCTTGCGCATGATTGAGCGTCGTGAGTCCGAGGAATCGGCTTGTCTGGCAGTCCTGCATGAGGCCGTGCGCATCGGCATCGCCGACATCGAGGCCGGAAAATTTCGCGACTTCGACGCGTCGGCTTCGCTTGACCGGCATCTCTCGACCCTGGTGCGCGAGGCCATCGGCGTCGCGTGAAACAACTCTGGACGATCCGTCTTGCTGCTGCTGCCGAGCAGTACTCTCGCCTGATACTGCGCCGGACCGTCGATAATTTCTACCGTGGTCAGGCCAGAAGCTAAGCCAAGACGTTATCGAACGTAGTGCATGATCTCGCGCTCGAACCGTCCATCATGGGCGTCGGACGGAGGGATGACATTGGCCTGGGTATCCACACCCTTCATGTCGCCCGCAAGGGACGCAAGGGACGGCACTTCATAGTATTCCGGGTTGCCCCGTCCCGAAGCAAATACCTCATCGAGGTGCTGCGATTGCTTCACGACAGCATGGATTTGCCACGCCATCTGCTGGCAGCAAACGAATCCGACAGCATCTCCGAACCGCAATATAAGCCGTTGCGCTGTTATCCCAGGTTTTGCTTGTCGACAAAGCGGAAAAATGAGTTTCGGAACTGATCCCCCTGCTTAAGCACTATTCATGGCTTGAGATGCAAGGTAAATTTTGTTCTACAAACCCATCGCCATTCCGGCGCAGGCTGGAATTCAGATTTGTACATTTGATCAAAAGATCAAGACGATGCTGGCGGACAGCTGCCCATCCAGCCAGGCACAGCCTTAGGCTTCCGGTAGGCGTTTCAAGGCGTTGCGCAGTGCATCTTCGGAGATGACATTGTTCATGCCGAGCAAGCCCGGAGTGACCCCGTCACAGCGTATCGTCGTAACATGGGAGTAGAGTTTGTGTCCGGCCAGCACCGACAACATCCAGTTGCCTGTACATCGGCCTTGCTCCATGTTTTTGTCAACAATGCGCGAATAGGTCTTTGATCACCGCCCCATGCCTAACGCATCATGGATGGATTGAGATGTTTGGCAGTAGCTCAAGCGCCAGTGGTTTCAGTACAATGTCGGCCTTTGGCGCCAAACCATTCCGGCAAGGCGGGGGAGAGAGCAAGTGACAAGAAAATATTTTGGTACCGATGGTATTCGCGGCCGGGTGGGGCAGTCCCCGATTACGCCGGATTTCGTGATGCACCTCGGTTATGCGGCGGGCAAGGTGCTGGTTGCCGACGAGTCTGCGAGAGATCTGCACAAGGCCGGCGAGCGCCCGGCAGTGTTGATCGGCAAGGACACGCGGATCTCAGGGTATATGCTGGAAGCGGCGCTTGAAGCCGGTTTTTCGGCAGCGGGGGTCGATGTCTGCCTGGTCGGGCCGATGCCAACGCCGGCTGTCGCCTACCTGACACGGGCACTGCGCCTGCAGGCGGGGATTGTCATTTCGGCCTCGCACAATCCCTTCTACGATAATGGCATCAAATTCTTTTCCGGGCATGGCACCAAGCTGGAGGATGCGCTGGAAGCGAAGATCGAGGCCGGGATCGATGAGCCGCTGGTCTGCGTGCAATCGGCTGAACTCGGTCGCGCACGCCGGATCGACGATGCGGCCGGTCGTTACATCGAGTTTTGCAAAAGTACCTTCCCGAATGATCTCGACCTGCGCGGACTGAAAATCGTAGTCGATTGCGCCCACGGCGCGGCCTACCACATTGCGCCGCATGTCTTTCACGAGTTGGGCGCCGAGGTAGTCGCCATCGGCGCCGAGCCCAATGGCCTGAATATCAACAAGGACGTCGGGGCGACGGCGCCCGCGGCGTTGAGCAAGGCCGTAATGGCGCACCAGGCGGATCTGGGCATTGCCCTCGACGGTGATGCGGATCGCGTGATGATGGTCGATGCCGCCGGTCGGGTTTATGACGGCGATCAATTGCTCCTGGCGCTGGTGCACAGCCGTCTGCGGCATGGTCCGGTGACTGGAGTAGCGGGAACGTTGATGACCAATCTGGCCTTTGAACACGCCCTGGCCGGACTGAATGTGCCTTTTGCCCGGGCTAGCGTCGGCGACCGCTACGTGCTGGAAATGTTGCGCGAGAAGGGCTGGTTGTTCGGCGGTGAAAACTCGGGGCACATCCTTTGTCTCGACAAGCACACTACCGGCGATGGCATCGTCTCGGCCTTGCAGGTGCTCTCGGCGCTGCGCGAGAAGGGCGGCGATCTCGATTCCTTGCTGGGCCAGTTGACACTGTATCCGCAGTTATTGATCAATGTGCCTCTGGTCAAGGGTTTTCCATGGCAGGATCATCCGCTGATTGGCGCCGTTTTGCAGGAAGTGGAATCGGAGCTGCAGGGTGAGGGCCGGGTTCTGCTGCGCGCCTCGGGAACCGAGCCGCTGCTGCGCGTCATGGTCGAAGGGCAGGATTCGCTGAAAGTACGGGCGGCGGCAGAAAAACTGGCAGCGGCAGTGCGTGAAGCCCTTAAAATCGTGATGTAACAGAGTTGTAACATTCACCGGTTAAACTTGTAACTGTCCGTTGTTTAAATCATGTCTACCCAAGGAGAATGTTGCATGAAAATTTCTAAATACGCCGCTGCGGCGGCTTTGGTTCTATCCGGTGTTTCTGCCTCCGGGCTGGTTCAGGCAGATGTGCTGGTCAAGGTCGATGGCTCGTCAACGGTATACCCGATTACCGAAGCGGTTGCCGAGGATTTCCAGAAGTCCAAGAAGAATGCCATCAAGGTAACGGTCGGAATTTCTGGTACGGGCGGCGGCTTCAAGAAGTTCTGCCGTGGCGAGATCGATATTGCTAATGCTTCGCGCCCCATCCTCAAGAAGGAAATCGACGATTGCAAGGCGGCCGGTATTGAATATTTGGAACTTCCGGTGGCCTACGATGCGTTGACAGTGGTTGTCAACCCAAAAAATGACTGGATCAAGTCGCTGACCGTCGCCGAACTCAAGACCATGTGGGAGCCGGGTGCGCAGGGCAAGATCACTAACTGGAAGCAGGTCAACCCGGCCTGGCCGGATCGCCCGCTGAAACTGTTCGGCGCCGGCGCCGACTCGGGAACTTTTGATTATTTCACCGAAGCCATCACCGGCAAGTCGAAATCCAGTCGCGGCGACTTTACTGCCTCGGAGGACGACAACGTTCTGGTTCAGGGTGTGGCTCGCGACATCGGTGCCCTCGGCTTCTTCGGGTTTGCCTACTACGAGGAAAACAAGGACAAACTGAAAGCGGTGCCGATTGTCGATAAGGAAGGCAAGCCGGCGGTTGCCCCGTCAATCAAGACGGTTATTGACGGTAGCTACCAGCCACTGGCTCGACCGATATTCATTTACGTCAATGCCAAGTCGGCCGACAAGCTTGAAGTCAAGGAGTTCGTCGAGTACTACATGAAGAACGCCGAGAAGCTGACCAAGGAAGTGAAGTACGTTCCCTTGCCTGCCAAAGCCTATCAATACAACCTGGATCACTTTGCCAAGCGAGACAAGGGAACCAAGTTTGGCGGCGAGAACAAGGTCGGTATGACCATCGAGGAATTGATGAAGCTGGAAGCCAAGTAACAAGACTCCCTGAATTACACCCCCCGGCCTGGCCGGGGGGTTTTCAATGCCTCTTGCAGGCTATTCCTGGGGGTTTGCTGGTGAATTCATCCGTTATCACAGCCGAAAGTCTTGAGTTTATGCCGCAACCAAGTGATCGACTGAAAAAAGACTTTTCCCGCCATTTAAAGGAACGGGTGATCGAGGCGATCCTTTTTCTCGCGGCGTTTCTTTCGGTTTTTACCACGACGGCGATTGTCTACATTCTGGTCAAAGAGTCCTGGGTTTTCTTTCAACACGTTCCACTGACTGATTTCCTGTTCGATACACAGTGGACACCCCTTTTCGATGATGCCCATTACGGCATCATGGTTCTGCTCTCCGGAACCCTTACCAGCTCGATGGTGGCGTTGCTGGTGGCGATCCCTATGGGAACCATCATCGCCATTTACCTCTCCGAATTTGCACCCTTCAGCGTGCGGGAAATTGCCAAGCCATTTCTTGAGTTGCTTGGGGGTATTCCAACGATCATTTACGGCTACTTTGCCTTGCTGTTCGTGACCCCTTTGTTGCAAAAAGCGTTCCCTGAACTGCCCGGTTTCAATCTGCTTTCTGCGGGGCTCGTCATGGGGATCATGATCATCCCTTATGTTGCGTCGCTCTCCGAGGATGCCATGCGCGCTGTGCCCATGGCACTGCGTGAAGGGTCCTATGCCACCGGAGCCACCCGCCTGCAGACCGCCTTGCGGGTTGTCGTGCCCGCCGCCACTTCGGGGATCGCCGCCGCTTACATTCTCGGCATCTCACGTGCGGTTGGCGAGACGATGATACTTGCCGTAGCGGCCGGTATGCAGCCCAATCTGACCTTCAATCCGGCGGAACCGGGTGCCACGATCACCTCGTTCATCGTTCAGGTGGCGCTCGGCGACCTGCCGCACGGCAGCATCGGGTATCAGACGATCTTTGCTGCTGGTTTGACGCTGATGCTGCTAACGCTGATATTCAACCTGATCGGCTTTTACATGCGCAAGAAGTATCGCGAGGCGTACTGAAATGAATCAACAGGAATTGCAGGCGCTGCGCACGATGATCGTTGCGCACAAGCGCTGGGACATGATGTTTGGTCTGCTCGGTATCCTGGCGCTGATGATCGCCCTGATGACCTTCACCGCGCTGTTCGCCGATATGGCAATCAATGGTCTGGGTCGAATCAGTTGGGAATTTCTGACTTCATTTCCTTCGCGGCGTGCCGCCGACGCGGGAATACTCTCGGCCTGGGTGGGGTCGGTGCTGGTGATGCTGGTGACCGCAGTTGCTGCCGTGCCTTTAGGGGTGGCCGCTGGCGTTTATCTCGAAGAATATGCGCCAAAGAACTGGGTGACCGACATCATAGAGATCAACGTCAGCAATCTGGCCGGTGTGCCTTCAATCATTTATGGCTTGCTGGCGCTCGGTCTGTTTGTTTATACCTTCGGTCTCGGGCAAAGCATCCTGACCGCCGGCCTGACCCTGGCGTTGCTGATTTTGCCGGTTGTCATTGTGGCCACCCGCGAGGCCATCCGCTCGATTCCCCAGATCATCCGGGAGGGCGCTTATGCCTGTGGAGCGACCACCTGGCAGGTAGTCAGTGACCATATCGTTCCTTATTCCAGCGCCGGCATTCTGACTGGGGTGATCATCGGCATGGCGCGGGCCATTGGTGAAACCGCACCGATCATTACCGTGGGCGCACTGACCTTTATTGCCTTCCTGCCTCCGGCACCCTTTACGGGAGAGCCACCGGCAGGCGTGTTAGACTGGCTGTTTGCTCCCTTTACCGTGATGCCGATCCAGATGTTCAACTGGACTTCGCGTCCGGAGGCGGCCTTTCTCACCAATGCGGCAGCCGCCGGTTTCATTCTTGTTCTGATGACATTGGCCATGAACGGACTGGCCATCTGGTTGCGCTACCGATTGCGCAAGAATATCAATTGGTAAGGATACCAGAGTAAATTTTATGGCTGAAATCAACATGAAAGAGACGCAATTGCCGCTCAAGGCGGAAGCCCGAAACCTGAGTTTTTTTTACGGCAGTTTTCAGGCGTTGAAGAACGTCAACATGCCGATCTACGAAAAAAGGGTGACCTCCCTGATCGGACCTTCGGGTTGTGGAAAATCGACTTATTTGCGCTGCTTCAACCGCATGCACGATCTGTATCCGGGTAATCGTTATGAGGGAGCGATCGATTTCCACCCGGATCATACCGACCTGCTTTCGCCAAAGGTCGATCCAATCGAGGTGCGCATGCGCATCAGCATGGTCTTTCAGAAGCCCAATCCGTTTCCAAAATCGATTTATGAAAACGTGGCCTACGGCTTGCGCGTGCGCGGTGAAAGCGCACGTTCGGTGATCGACGACAAGGTCGAGGCGGCACTGCGCAGCGCGGCCCTGTGGGGAGAAGTCAAGGATCGTCTCAAGGAGCTGGGCGCCAATCTGTCGGGGGGGCAGCAGCAACGCCTGTGCATCGCCCGTGCTTTGGCGACGGATCCGGAATTGATGTTGTTCGACGAACCGACCTCGGCACTCGACCCGATCGCCACGGCCAGTATCGAGGAACTCATCACCGAGTTGAAGGAGAAAGTGACGATCCTGATCGTGACGCACAACATGCAACAGGCCGCCCGGATTTCTGACTATACCGCGTACATGTATATCGGCGAGATGGTCGAGTTTGGCGAAACCGATCAGGTTTTCATCAAGCCCAACAAGAAGGAGACCGAAGACTATATTACCGGTCGTTTTGGTTAGCCCGAAACGGCGGATCGTCTTGTGTTTCCTTGTCTTGCGGCCGCTTTCCTGCGGCCGCTTTTTCATGCTTGCGCAAATGCATTTAGCGACTTTTTATTGACCTGAAGGGCTCTGTCTGGATATAATCACCCATTTTTCTTGGGGGTGTACAATGCGTCAAAAGCTCGTAGCGGGTAACTGGAAGATGCACGGTGGGCTCAAGACCAACTTGCAGTTGCTTCAGGACGTTGTTGCTGGCGTGGCCCAATTGAGTGGAATGTCGGCGGCTGTTTGCGTCCCCTTTCCCTATCTGGCTCAGGCACAGTCTGCGTTGACCGGAACGTCGCTCGCCTGGGGCGCGCAAAATATGAGCGAGCAGGCACAGGGTGCCTTCACCGGCGAAGTCAGTGCCGCAATGCTGAAGGATTTTTCCTGTCGTTATGTGCTTGTCGGGCACTCCGAGCGTCGTGCGATCTATGGTGAGTCCGATACCCTGGTTGCCGAGAAATTTGCTGCAGCGCTGGCCGCCGGTTTGTGTCCGGTTCTGTGTGTCGGTGAAACGCTGGGCCAGCGTGAAGCCGGGCAGACCGTTGCCGTGGTTTCAGCGCAAATGGAGGCTGTTTTGAAGCGCACGGGTGTGGCCGCATTCACTGGCGCTGTTGTTGCCTATGAGCCGGTTTGGGCCATCGGTACCGGTCGCACGGCGACTTCCGAGCAGGCGCAGGAAGTGCATGCTGCAATTCGCGCACAGATTGCCCGCGCCGATGCCAAGGTAGCCGAAGGTCTGCAAATTCTCTACGGTGGCAGCGTCAAGCCGTCCAATGCGGTCGAACTGTTAGGCATGCCTGATATCGATGGCGGTCTGATCGGTGGCGCGTCTTTGGTTGCGGCCGACTTTCTGGCGATTTGTCGCGCAGCGGCTCAATAACAAGATGGATTATCTGTTTTCTACCGTTCTGGTGATTCACATCCTGGCGGCGATCAGCGTCATCGGTCTGGTGCTGGTTCAACATGGCAAGGGAGCTGACATGGGTGCGGCTTTCGGTAGTGGTGCCTCGGGCAGCCTGTTCGGTGCGACGGGGTCTGCCAACTTCCTGAGCCGCTCGACCGCAGTGCTGGCCGCCGTGTTTTTTGTAACCAGCCTTTCACTGGCCTATATTGCCTCCCACAAACCAAAAACGACTGGCAGTGTGATGCAGGATGCGGTAAAATCCGAAGCTGTTTCGGTGCCGGCTCCGGTCGGCGCTGACAAGGCTGGAAGCCCCATGGATTCTGGCTCGAAGACAAAGGATATTCCGAAATAGAGTGACTGCACCAAAGCGGCGAAGGGTGCTTCCCCTCGTAGTTGTACCTCGCCGTCTGACTATAGCTGTGCCGACGTGGTGAAATTGGTAGACACGCTATCTTGAG
>JAYSZS010000059.1:0-12507 GCA_043737935.1 Propionivibrio sp.
CGTTCTCAGCCTGATGGCCCACGTCGATCGTGCCCTGCGTCCTGATCGCGATCACCAGCCGGTTCGTTGAAGCATTCAGGTTAATCAATGGCCAGGTCAGACAACAAACAATTCTGCCACCTCGGTGAAGACGATCCCGCTTCATGGCCCGCTACTGCGCGGCGATAGGCGACCGCGGGTGGCACTGATCGGTCGTTAGGGCGTCGATGCCCTGATCAACACCGCGCTGATCACGATAACGTCCGGGTGGCTCGGTCTGCCCGTAGTCCTCGGCGTACCCACTCCTGTTTGGCGTCCTGCGCAAGGAGCCGTCATTGCTGATGATCTATCAGGCGCTCGGCACGCTGGAGATCATGCCGCTTAGGTTTGCTCTAACGCCAGCTCATTGAATTACCGTCATTCCATACTTGACCCGGAATCCAGTTCGTTTATCAAAACAGTTTTACTAACCTCTTGATCATCTGTACAAATCTGGGTTCCGGCCTTCGCCGGAATGACGAGGGGTTTTTAGAACAAATTTACCGTGTCATGCCGCTGCTCGATCATGTACAGATCTTCACCTTTCTGGTATTCCTGACCTTTTACGTACCGTGCCTGTCCACTTTTGCCGTCAAGCTCAAGACGCTGGGGCGCCGGGAAGCCTGGTTCTCGGTGATGATTTCCCTCGTCAGCGCGCTGCTCATGGCCGATGCGGTTCGCTTGCTGCTGGAACTGGCCAGGCTAATCACCTAACCGCCTTGTTGACTCACCTCACACCAGGCTATGACAAACATCGCGGAAGGGGCAGAATGAGGCCGACGATAATCCTGAAAACATCATGGACCACCTGATCAAAGACACCGCAACACTGGAGCTTTACGCTTGGCTGGATCCGGATGCCGAGTTGCCGGGCTGGGACGTACTCACCGGCAACCCCTTCGGCACGGCTTTGCCTGAGGACCAATTCACCACGGTGCAGAATTATTTTGCCGAATACCATCTCGAATATTATCGGCAGCGGCTATACAACAACTTCCCCAGTCGCCTGCATGCCCTGTTGCTCTTTGCCACACGTGTCGACGCCGAGAATTTCCGTGCCAAACATCCCGGCCGTGTCTTTGGCAAAACTCTGGTTCGCGCGCGCAGCCAGGGCGCTTACCTCGTCTCGTTTCACGATTCAAGCTGGCTGGATTACCTGCGTTTGCCGCACAGCCTCAGCCTGACGACGCTCTACGAAGTTTCCAGCCACTACTGGAAAGGCGCCCTGGTCGAGGAAATCGGCCTGCGCTTCATGAACGAACGCTGGCGCGAACCGCCGGTCATCGAAGCGCTGTTTCAGGGAACGCTGGAGCCCATTCACCGGCAGCAACATACCCCCTGGCTACCCGGATTTTCCTGAAAGTCTGTGAAGAAATCATTACTGCCTGATTCTGCCTGATTCCACGCTCGTCACCCCGGCGCAAGCCAGGGTCCATCTCGTTTATCCGATTGTTATAATATCAAAGGAAGGTACTGGATTCCGGCTTGCGCTGGAATGACGGCTTGGGATCCTGTGAGCGGCCATACGCTTTTTTCATTGGCGTCCGGGTAGAACCAGTGGAGGTTGCGGCATGGGTCGGTGCGGCGAAGCAATCGGCAGCGGCAGCGGCACAGGCCGCCTGGGGCTATTCAGAATCGTCACAAAGCGCATGAAAAAGCGGATAGATTTCGCCTTTTTGATGACCTGACCGCCCGCGTCAACGATACTTGCGTCCAACTGCATACTCTGATTGGCCGGCGGCAGGGTATCGCCCCAGAACTCCGGCGGAACGATGAACTCGGTGGCGGTAAAGCGCTGACCGACAGGGCGACCGTTGATGCTGACCACAAAGGCATGCCCGGCACCGAGTTGCAGCGGCGGATCGACGGCAACGCGCACCTCGAAGAGCGCGGTATTGGCGGCGGCGCTGCCGTTATCCTCAGGGGAAACAATTGCAAAACTGCGGTACGCCGGCACGCTGAACTCGGGCATTACGCCGTCACCCGTGCCTGGCGCAGGGGCAGACACGGCAGGCCTGCTGACTGGCTGCGGAGCGACGACATTGAGCGGCTGCAAAGTGACTTCCCTGGCACCCGACTGCGGCTTGTCGGAAAAAACCGGGCCCTTGGCTCCCGGCGTCACATAAATGTTCTGCGCTTGCAGCGTCGCGCATTGAAACATCAGGACACAGAGCAGAATAATTGTCGTAAGGAAATATTTCATCAGAGCCTCCGCAACCTAGCCAGTTAAACAGCCGCACCCTCGGTCACAGGCCGCAATCCGTCCAGCACAGCCGCAGCGACTCGCGGCGAATAAAGCATGGTCAGATGACCCAGACCATCAATGGTCCGGCACTGCGCCCCCGGCCATTGCAGATTCGACTGCGGCAGTACAAAGTTGTCATGCGGACTATAGACGATCACAGTATCGGCCGCTGGCGCTTCGCTGGCAAGCGCCTTCAACCATGCATTGCCTGGCGTCATCTGGCGGGCATTTTCGCCGATCCCGATTCTCGCCAGTTCGCTGCCTGCATGCGGTGTTCCCAGCGTCAGCAACTGCTTGACACGCGCGGTGCCGTAACGACGCAGACAGGCGCGCGCCACCAGTCCGCCCATGCTGTGCCCGATCAGGATCACCTGCTTTGCTCCGGTCGCGGCGAGCACCTCGTCGATGCGCCGGGAGACAGGCTCCACATAGTTTTCGATACTCGTATAGACCGGCTCCAGACTGATCGTTGCCACCACCCAGCCAGCACCCTCCAGACGCCGGCGCAACCACCACCACGCTGCTCGCGAACACCCGTAACCGTTAATCAGCAACAGGACCGAACGCTCGTGGCTCGTCCGCAGGCGATCCGCCCCCATCCACCAGCGTTCGAAAGGTGAAATCAGAACGAAGTTGATGAGAAAAGCCATGTATTCGGCAATCATCATGCGCATCGCCCGCCACCAGCCAAGGCTTGCCGATGGCGAGCGGTAGTGCCAGGCATAGACATAGGTCAGCCCGGTTATCCACAGCCGCAAGCCGAGCACGCCAGCCAAGGCGAACAGACCTGCACCGAGCGCCGAGGCATTGAAATAGCGCAGCGCCAGCGTCGTGAAGACAACCAGCTCAAATAGAATAAACAGGCGAAGCACGATGGCCAGCATGAAAGTAAAATTTCCTCATTAGCACGTAATGCACTGGGCACCGGCGTCCGCCGGTGTGACGATTGATCGTCGTTTTCTTGACCCATTGATCCCACGCAGATCGATGATAATGTGCAGCCCCTTCCTTGTTAACCCGGCGCAGGCCGGAATCCACTTCGTGGATCAAATCAAAACAGGTTTTTGGCGCGCCGCCCTGATCATGTCGGACGCATTTTCGGCAATCATGACGGTCGGTGCGTTGGTATTGCCGCCAACCAGTAGGGGCATGATCGACGCATCGACAACGCGCAAACCGCTCAGCCCGTGCACGCGCAACCCGGCGTTGACGACGGCTTGTGGATCACACCCCATCTTGCAGGTACCGACCGGATGATAAATCGTTTCAGCCTTGTTACGGATGAAATGCCGGAGTTCATCGTCGCTCTGGACTTCGCGACCCGGGACAATCTCAACACCACGATAAGCGGTGAAGGCCCTGGCCGCGAGAATCCTGCGCGCCAGCCTGACACCGCGTAGCAGGTGCTCGATGTCTTCCGGGTCAGTGAGGTATCCAGCATGGATATCCGGTGCGGCAAACGGGTCGGCACTGTGCAGGCGTATTTCGCCCCGACTTTTGGGTCGCAGATTGCATACGTGCAGGGAATAACCTTCGCCGCACAGAAACATCAGGTCCCGCGCGTGGTCGCGCAACTTCGCCGGGCCGAAATGGAACTGCAGGTCAGGCAAGGCTTCGTCCGGCGAGCTGCGGGTCACAGCGCAGCCTTCTGCGCCATTGCTGGTGAACATCCCGCGACCGGCCACCAGATAACGCAACAGATCGACCCCGCCGCGCAGCACACTACGCCAGGTAATGCCGTAGGAGGCCGGCCGCGTACAGGCCTGCACCAGCATCACATCGAGATGATCCTGCAAATTCTTTCCGACGCCCGGCAGGTGATGCCGGGGTTCGATGCCGATCCGTTCGAGTTGCCAGGCATCCCCCACCCCGGACAACATCAGCAGGCGCGGACTTTGAATGGCCCCAGCCGAGAGGATGACTTCCAGACGCGCACTGACGTGCTGCAAGCGCGCCCGATGTCGAAATTCGACGCCGACGGCCCGCGTGTTTTCAAAAAGTATCTGTGTCGCCAGAGCCCCGGTAATCACCGTCAGATTGGCGCGCGCGCGCGCCGGTGCCATATAGCCGCGCGCCGTACTGCACCGGCGACCGTCCTTCTGCGTCACTTGAAACGGCCCGACACCCTCGGGATTCGGCCCATTGAAGTCGGTGTTGTACGGCAGTCCAGCCTCCACCCCGGCGTCAATGAAAACCTGGGTCAAGGGACTGGGGCTGCGCAAGTCGGCCACATTCAGCGGCCCACCGGTTCCGTGATACGCGGAAGCACCGCGCTCCTGATTCTGCGAACGTTTGAAGTAAGGCAGGACATCGGCAAACGACCAGCCCGGATTGCCCAGTGCCGCCCATTGATCGTAGTCATCCGGATGGCCGCGCAAGTAACACATAGCGTTCGATGAACTGCTGCCGCCCAGGGTACGCCCGCGCGGCCAGAACATCCGGCGTCCGCCCATTTCCGGCTCGCCTTGCGTGTAGAAATTCCAGTTCAGCACCTTGCTGCGCATCATCCACAGGATGCCCATCGGCATGTGAATCAAGGGATGCCTGTCCGGCGGGCCGGCCTCCAGCAGACACACCGAAACATCGCTGTCTTCACTCAGCCGGCTGGCCAGCACACACCCCGCCGAGCCGCCGCCAACAATGACATAATCGAACACGCTTTCTGCCCCCTGAATGAGTGAACCAGGCATCAGCGATCAAGGCCTCGGATCATTGTAAAAGAATTTTCATCAAACGTTCGAACAGGGCGCCGTAGGGCGGCTTGAACAGGCCGATACCCGAGAACCTCGATTGATGGAAAACGCCCTTCTGCGCCGAAAAGGTCCGGAAACCATCAAAACCGTGATAACAGCCCATGCCGCTCGGCCCCACCCCGCCGAAGGGCAAGTTGTCCTGCGCGACGTGCAGAATGGTGTCGTTGATGGTCACCCCGCCGGAAACCGTTTGCTTCAACACCTTGTCGATGCTCAACGAATCGGTTGCGAAGCAATAAAGCGCCAGCGGCCGTGGCCGCGCATTGATATATTCAATCGCCTGATCCAGATCGCGATAGGGGATCAGCGGCAGTAGCGGTCCGAAAATCTCGTCCTGCATGACGCGCAGGCCATCATTCACGCCGTGCAGAACGAGCGGAAACAGGCGACGCGACAGTGGATCGGAAAGCGCACCCGGCACCAGCTCGACAATTTCTGCGCCCTGCCCCCGCGCCTCGTCGACATAGCTGCAAAGCCGGGCGTAATGGCGCTCATTGATGATGGTGGTGTAGTCCGGCGTATTCCGGATGTCCGGGTAACAGCGGGCCACGACGCGACGCGCCGTTTCGATGAAGTCCTGTTCGCGACCGGCGGGCAACAACACATAGTCCGGCGCGATGCAGGTCTGTCCGGCATTGAGCGTCTTGCCGACAATGATTCTCTCGACCGCCTTGTCGAAGTTAGCCGAAATGCCAATGATCGCCGGCGACTTGCCGCCGAGTTCGAGCGTCACCGGCACAAGATGATCAGCCGCAGCGCGCATGACCTGCCGGCCAACCGGCGTCGACCCGGTAAACAGCAGATGGTCGAACGGCAAGTGCGCAAAGGCTTGGGCGACCTGCGCATCACCCTCGACCACCGAGACCTCATCGTCTGAAAAATGACGCGCGATCAATCGGGCGAGCAGTCGCGACGTTGCCGGCGTCAATTCCGACATCTTGATCAGCACTCGATTACCTGCGGCCAAAGCCCCAACGAGCGGCGCCACGGAGAGAAAAATCGGGTAGTTCCAAGGCACGATGATGCCCACCGCACCGAGCGGCTGATAACGCAACTCGGCTCGCGCCGGCTTGAACCAGGCCAAAACGCGGCGTCGCTGCGGACGCATCCAGCGGCGCAGATGCGCCAGGGCATCGGCCAGCGCGGCATGACAAGGGAAAAACTCGAGCAGGCGCGTTTCGGCAAGCGAGCGGTTGCCGAAATCGCAACGCACGGCCTCGGCCAGCGCATCGGCATGGTCTCGCAGCAAACGATCAAGCGCCCGCAGGCGTCGCGCGCGCAACTCGACCGGCGGATCCGGCTCGCGCCGTGCCGCATTTTGCAGACGGGCAAAGCGGTTCTCCAGCGAGTCCGGATCATTCAGATCGTTCATGCTTTTATCTTCGGTGCATCGAATTCCATATTTACCGTCTAAGAGTCTGTGAAAAAATCATTGCTGCCTGATTTCCACGCTTGTCATCCCGTCGCAAGCCGGGATCCAGCTCGTTTATCAGATTGTTTTAATGGATATCAGAGGAGGGTACTGGATTCCGGTTTTCACCGGAATGACGGCCTCGGAAATGGTTATCCATTAATTCACAACCTTTGAGTGTATGCCGCTGCCCTGCCGCCCGTTAGGGGAATTCTTCTAAATGGCAGGTGGTGAGCCGTGCATAATTCATCGCCATGGACGATTCGCAACCCGATGACGAAAAAGCGAGATGGACCGCAGCACTGCGCCGCCATCTGAAAACGGCAAAAGCGCTTCGCCTGCAAGCCAATCAAGCGCCAGCCGCTGCCCGCAAGCGCCTGCTATTGCGTGAATGGCAAGCGGCACGCCTGGTGCGCAGTTATGCCGACCTGCTGGCCAGCGAACGTTTCGGTCAGTCCGCGCAGTTCTTTCTCTCTGACCTCTACGGCCCAAAGGACTTCAGCAGCCGTGACCAGGAGGTCGAACGGATTTTGCCGCTGTTGGTCAGCCTGCTACCGGCCTCCGCTCTACAAACCATCGCACTGGCCATCGAAGTCGATGCCCTGACCGAACAGCTCGACGCTGCCATGGTTGTTGAGCTGGATCGCGCCGGAACCATCGACTGCATTAATGCAGACGCCTACACCGCCGCCTACCGCCAGGTCGGTCGTCGCATGGAGCGAGAGCGTCAGATCGACCTCATCCGGACTACCGGCGAAGTCCTGGAACGACTCGCACGGAATGCACTGCTCACCACCCTGCTCAAGCTGATGCGCACACCGGCACAGCTTGCCGGGCTTGGCGACCTGCATGCCTTTCTAGCCAGCGGCTTTGCCGCCTTTCGGCGCATGGGAAATGCCATTGAGTTTCTCGACTGTATCGAAAATACTGAACGGAAACTGTTACAGAACAGGTTCAGCAGCGTCGAAAAACCGATTGCTTTCTGAGCCACGGGCTCAGGGTGACGTCAGTGGGCGACGGCGGAGACATCGAACTCGAGTTCATCGACCGCGACCAGCGCGAAACGGTGCGTCGGCACTGCATAATCCCAGCGTTCGACCACACAGCGTCGCGGCACGCAACCATCGACCCAACGAATCAGGTTAACTGAGTTGCCGGCTTCGTGGCGCACCCGCGCTGACACGGCCGTGCCTGCCTGCACCGCCCATACCCGCCGCGTCAGCCCAGCGTAGGAGGCGTGCAGCGCCTGTACGTACGGCAGGTGGATGTGCCCGCCGAGTATCAGGTCGGCCCCCGCCGCTACCCAGCGTCTTAGTGCCCGCTCATGGCCTAACAGCAAGTCGGACCGGTCCTCAAGGCGTATCACGGAGATGGGCTGATGGGTGACGACGATACGCAGTTGCGCTTCGCTGGCGACCTCGAGTTGCCTCGCAACGCGCTCGATCTGATCCGCCGACACCACGCCGCGTTGGTGAAGATAAGCCCGCGTCGTGTTCACCGTAACGACGAGCAGCGTATTGGTTTCAAATGTCGGCTCAAGCGTGTGGCCAAACTCGCGCTTGTGATTGGCATAAGGCCGAAGTAACCGCGCCGCCACGTTGTAGAGGGGGATGTCGTGATTGCCCGGAATTGCCAGTGTAACCGGCACACCCAGGCGGTCTACAAACGTACGCGCGGCGCTAAACTGAACGGTCCGGGCACGCTGCGTGATGTCGCCCGACAGCACCAGGACTGTGGGCGCCTGCTCGCGCACCATTCGCACCAGTGCTTCGACCACCGGTACGCGCTCGGTGCCGAAATGGGTATCGGAAATCTGGATCAGTAACGTCACGCTACGTCGCCCTCGCACGCCTCGGGTTCGGGTTTAAGCAGTAGCAGTGGCTCGGGCGAAATCCGAAACGAAAGCGGCGTGTCGAGCCAAGTCACTTCACCGTCAGTTGCGACCTTCATTTGGCGCAACCTGCTAAGACGTGATGGTCGGACAATCAGGCTGTCGAAACCAAACGCAACAACGTTGTCGGCCTCTCCCAGGCTGGCCAGAGCGCCGCGCAAAAGCAGCCACAGCATTCCCGGCAGGCGCACCGGGAGCAGCATGATCCCCGCCAGCCGGCCCTGCTCGAAGGCATTCGCGGTGCCGATCTGTTCCATCTGCAGCCGATTGTTGCCGACGAAAAGTGTTGGCGTTCGAACGTCGTGCGCTAACCCACAATACTCGAAGTGCAGGTGCAATCGGCGATGCTCGCGCAGCAGCGTCACCAGGCCGGCGCCGAACGCGACCAGGCGGCTGCGCCCCAGCCTGCTCTTCCATGCCTCGCGGTCCTCGAGCAGTTGTGGGTAAAGGCCGAGACTGGCGTTAACCAGAAACACGAGTTCGTTAACCAGCCCCACCTGCACCGGGTGAGCCCGCGCCGTCAGCAGCAGCCGGGTCGCCTCGGCGGTGTCTGACGGGATACCGTGACTGCGGCTGAAGTAGTTGAAGGTGCCCTGCGGCAACACGCCAAACGCGCAGCCGCTGGCGAGCACCTGCTGCGCAACGGCGTTGATCGTACCGTCGCCACCCGATGCTACTACAACCCCGGCTTGCGCACGGGCGTGTGTGACCGCGCGGGCAATGGTGGTTTTCAGTTGCTGCGGATCATCCAGCCGCAGGATGTGGTACTCGCGGCCCGCCGTAGTAAGCACACCTTCGATTATTGTCTGTGTCGCAGCGCTTTCGTTATGGCCCGACCCGGCGTTGAATACGATGAACAGCGGCGCAGAAGAATCGATCGTGATGGCAGTCATGCAACCCCAGGGATCCATTTTGACGCGTACCCGGTGCGGACCGGCGCACGATCTGTATTTCCAGTTCGACCTGGTGAAAATGGAATTAGCACATCATCAGATGTATCGCTTCGAGAGACATCAAGGCAAGCAGATCTGGGAGGGCGGAGATATTTTTCACTCAGCAATGCTTCGGCATCATGGCGAAGTGCTTGGTGTGGTCGAGGTTCATTCTGCTTTATCGAACGGACGATCTGTTCGGAACTGTTCTTCTGGCGGACCGTCATCGTTCTTCCTTTAAGCAATCTTTGTACTTCGCAGTGCACTGCTATGAGGCAGGCAGCATGTTACTGATCATTAAATGGGCTTCAGTACCGTGTGAGTATCGCAAAGTTTTTCACGATTAACCGTGTGTTAGCGTACTAACGCTTTCCATGCCCTCCCCAATCAGGATAACGAAACTTTTCATCCGACTATGTACGGCAACATACAGACGGAGGGTCGTCGGAGCAAGTAGCATTAACTTACGGATTGTGCATTCCTGCTGTGGCACTTTCCGCACCCATTGCTCGCGCACCTTAACCGCTTTACCAAGCTAGGAGCCTCCTCATGTTGACGCCACCCTCACCAAGCTTTCCGGAAGTTCCCCAAACAGAAGAACCACCCGGTACCGATCCAGATCCTGCACCACGCAAAGACCCTGAGCCTGATTTCGGTGAGCCGGAACGAAGCGCGGTCAGCGGACTTTAGGGGTCTGCATTCCACCTCGCAGGGGATAGCGGCACCAGAAAGGGTCGACCGGTTGAAATACCCACTCCGATGACTGTGAGCTGTCAGAATAAATTTACCCTGATTCGCAGTTAGTCTGGTTCATCCAACCGCAAATTGCCATGAATGATGTTCAATCCAGGCTAGCGTTTTCCACCCACCAGGGCCAGCCAGAAAGCTTTGCATTTCCCTGCGAAGCCCAGCCTTTCATCCGACAGCGCCTCAAGGAAGTCCGAAAGACGTTTTGATCGTGACACGGCTAAAAACACCAGCGAGGAAATAACGATGATGGCGAGCGCACCATGTAATAGGCGTTCCTCTGGCGGTCCATCGCCGAAGGGGAGGATATTCATCCCGAAGTAACCGGTGGTCACCGTGGCAATCAGGCCGAGGATGGTTATCACGGTCAGGCGGACTACCGTATTCGATTGGCGGCGCTGCGAATCGCTGTCGAGATAATGGCTCATCTCACGAATTTCGTCGCGTACTTCATCGTACAGCTCGTCGTTTTGCAGGTGATTCGAACACAGCCGGAAAATAGCCTGCACATGCGGGCGCTCGGATAACTCGTGAAACCAGTAACGGTGTGTAAAGCGCAGGAAGGTCTCGAAGTTGGCCCGAATCCTTCGCTTGAAACGGCGAACCGATACCTCGTTGCGAATATTGAGATCATTGACGGCGTCAACGAGCACTTCGGAAAACACCAGCAGCGCAGCACGATGCAGATGCGCAATCAAAAAAACCAGGAAGTACTGATGACGGAATTGCGCCAGTACGCCCGTTTCCGAATCCAGGAAAAAAGGTTTGGCGGCATCTCCGACCAGGGTAATGGCGTTGCCGGTGCAGATGAAGCGGGAGTTGGGCCCGGCCTCGTTATCGTTCCAGAAACGATCCTGACAGTAACGCTTTTCGAATTCGGCGACCCTGGGTTCATTGACCGGCAATGCTTCATCGGGGTGCAACAGGGCCGCCAGGCCGATACGCACCCAGCCTTCGCGGCTCAGCGCTCGCGGCTGCTCAATCGCCAGATAGGCCATCACCGGCATGCGGTGGTATTCGATGAGCCGATAGCGCTGGATCCCTGGCTCGTTGGAATGGTCCAGCACGAGAGGACGCAACAGGCACGCCCAATGTTCGGAAATACAGGGGCTGCGATGCTCGCAAACGAAGCTCAGGTACTTGTCGCGACGCCCGGCATCGGAACGCGCAATCACCGTTCCATCGACATCAAGCCACTCGGCGAGATAGGCATTGTGCAAACCTTCGCCGTCTTCTTCCCATCCCGAGGGATAGGCTCGACCCAAACGAAAAAGAATGTCGCGAACGGTATCGAGCGCCAGGTTATCCGCGCGAACCTCCAGATTGAACAGAACCAGATCGAGGTCGTGAAAAAAGTACAGGTCGATATGCACGATATGCAATTCGATCGGAGCCTGACCTTTACGCAAGGTCAAGCGTAGACGAGCAATGTCCTTGCGCCGGAAAACATGCATCGGCGAGCTGGACGGCGGGTCATCCGAAGACACACGACGCGATCGCCCTTCACCGTAGAGAAAGCGCTGGACATAGGGCAGGAAGGAGACGAACTCACGGTAATGGCGCTCATTGAAGTGGCCCGGGTCATCGGTGAATTCGTCGTCGACTCGTTGCCAGTACCGAGTGGCGTTCATGGCCTCGAAAATCTCCCAATGACGCCCCCTGGAACTGTCAATGGCCAATGGCTCGAGTTGCAGAGGCCATAGCAAGCTGGAATGAAACAAGCGAACGCGGCTGTCGTAACTAAAACTGTCTTGAGCTGACACCGGATTTCCCTCCCTGATCAGGTATGCGCGGAAGTTTAGCTCTTTTACTGGCTGTCGCTGCAAAGCCGGTGGTCAATATTTTGACTCTCCGGATCGGTGATTGATTTGCTGCGAACTTATGCTGCTGGATGATTATCCCGCCAACATTGTGCATTGCAGATGAGGGAGTGGTCATGGCTTTTATCATCCCGCAGCCTCAAAAAATTCATGAGCGCTATAAGGTTTGCGACATGGACTCGGGCCAGCTTGCGCAAAGCATCCGGGCTTGATCCCTTCAGCCCGCTAGCGCTGCGTAGTATCCCTGTCAGACGCAATTAAATTGCTGCGGCCCACCCCACCGCATGTGCTCGGCACCGGCGACGGGCGCTGGCTGAGTTTTGTACTGGCTGAGCATAGCTTCGATTTCGCGCACGGGTTTGGGCATCGTCCAGGTTGTTCATGGGCTGAGCGAAAGGATCGCGAAGCTGGCTTGTGTTGGACATCATGGCACCGGGTCGGTAGGCCCGATTAACCCGCAGGAAATCCCCTCGATGTGGCCTGGGTAACACCAGGAGACCAAACAAAACCAGGATGTTTTTTTTCTTGGTGAATCTTTGTGTTCTTTGTGTCTTGGTGGTGAAGCTGTTTTCATACCATTCAATACGACTGACGGCTAGGGAAACACTGAATAAGTAGCAAAAGAAGTGAACGATCTTTTAGTCATGTCATCAAAGAAATGGGATCGATCACGGGGGTTAAGACGATGAA
>JAYSZS010000060.1:0-12499 GCA_043737935.1 Propionivibrio sp.
GCCGCATGTTCCATGAACAGGAAGACGTTTATTACTACATCACAGTAATGAACGAGAATTACGAGCACCCGGAAATGCCCAACAATGCCGAGGCCGACATCCTTAAAGGGATGTACCTGCTGCGCAAAGGCCAGGTCTCGGACGACAAACAATTGGCACCTCGCGTGCAATTGCTCGGCTCGGGAACAATTTTCCGTGAAGTCATCGCAGCTGCCGATTTGCTCAAGAACGACTGGGGCGTGGACGCCGATCTTTGGGGCTGCCCAAGCTTCATCGAACTGGCGCGCGAGGGCAACGATCTTGCGCGCTGGAACCTGCTCAACCCGTCCGCGAAGCCGAAGCTCTCGCATGTCGAGACTTGCCTGAACGACACGCGCGGCCCGATCATTGCCGCGACCGACTACGTGCGCCTGTATGCTGAACAGATTCGCCCGCTGCTCAACCGCCGCTACGTCACCCTGGGCACCGATGGCTTTGGCCGCTCGGATACGCGCGAAAAGCTACGCCATTTCTTCGAGGTCGATCGTCGCTGGGTTACCGTAGCCGCGCTAAAAGCCCTCGCTGACGACGGCGCCATCGAGCACAGCAAGGTGGCCGAAGCGATTGCCCGATACGGCATTGATACCAACAAACCAAATCCGATGACGGTCTAAGGGAGCGAGCTCATGAGCCAAACCATTGAAATAAAAGTCCCGGACATCGGTGATTACAGCGATGTTCCGGTAATCGACATCTGCGTCAAGGTCGGTGATACGATCAAAGTCGACGACGCACTAGTCACCCTCGAGTCAGACAAGGCAACGATGGACGTTCCCTCGTCGACCGCCGGTATCGTCAGGGAAATCAAAGTGGCGCTCGGCGACAAGATTTCCGAAGGTTCTGTCGTCGCTGTTGTGGAAGCCGCAGGCGCCGGTGCCGACGCTGCGACTGAGGCAGCCAAGCCGGCGGCCGCTCCCACTCCAGCCGTCACTCCGAGTGTGTCGGCGCCTGCACCAGTGCCCGCCGCTCCGGTCGCGGCTATGTCTGCTCCAACAACCAGTCAGCCAGCGCCTGCACCGGGCCTTGCGCTCGGCGCGGCAACGCACGCCAGCCCCTCGGTGCGCCTGTTTGCCCGCGAGCTTGGCGTCGACCTGGCCGGGGTTCCGGCGAGCGGGCCGAAGGGCCGCATCGTCAAGGAAGACATCACCGCCTTCATCAAGGGCGTCATGTCCGGCCGCACGGCAGCGGCGAGCGGCGCGATGCCAGGCTCGGCGAGTCTGGGTGGAAGCCTGGATCTGCTGCCCTGGCCGAAGGTTGACTTCGCCAAATTCGGCGCCTTCGAGGTGCAGCCGCTCTCGCGCATCAAGAAAATCTCCGGCCAGAATCTCGCCCGCAACTGGGTGATGATCCCGGCAGTGACCTACCACGAGGACGCCGACATTACCGAACTGGAAGCCTTCCGCGTAGCGATGAACAAGGAGAATGAGAAGTCTGCTCAGTTGGCCAACCTCAAAATCACCATGCTCGCTTTCCTGATCAAGGTATGCGAGCTGGGGCTCAGGAAGTTTCCTGAATTCAACAGCTCGCTCGATGGCGACAATCTGGTATTGAAGAAGTATTTCCACATTGCCTTTGCCGCCGATACACCGAATGGACTAGTCGTCCCCGTAGTCAAGAACGTCGACCAGAAGTCGGTGAGCCAGATCGTCATTGAATGTGGCGAACTGGCCAAAAAGGCGCGCGACGGCAAGCTTGGCCCGGCCGACATGTCCGGCGCCTGCTTCACTATCTCCAGCGTCGGCGGTATCGGCGGCACGGCGTTCTCGCCGATCGTCAATGCCCCGGAAGTGGCCATCCTCGGGGTCAGCAAGACGGTGATGAAGCCGGTCTGGGACGGCAAGGAATTCATGCCGCGCCTGATTCTGCCGCTGTCGCTTTCTGCCGACCACCGCGTCATCGACGGCGCCATGGCCACCCGTTTCAACGTCTATGTCGCGCAGCTTCTGGCCGACATGCGTCGCGCACTGATTTGATCAGGAGATACGAATGAGTCAGATCATTGAAGTAAAAGTCCCGGACATCGGCGATTTCAAGGACGTTCCGATTATCGATCTGTGTGTCAAGGTCGGTGACACCGTAAAGGCCGAGGATGCCTTGGTCACGCTCGAATCCGACAAGGCGACTATCGACATCCCGAGCCCGGCGGGCGGCGTCATCAAGGAATTCAGGGTCCAGGTCGGCGACAAAGTGTCGGAAGGTTCGCTGGTTGTGCTGCTGGAGTCGGCGGACGCCGTCTCCGGTGAGGAGAAAGGAGTGAAGAGTGAGGAGTCAACACCGGCTCCCGCCCAGCCTCCGGCGGCCCCACCCCCCACGCCTGCCGCCTCGCTCATTACCGCCTTCGACCTCGAGTGCGAAATGCTCGTTCTCGGTGCCGGCCCCGGCGGCTACTCGGCAGCCTTTCGCAGTGCCGACCTCGGCCTGAAGACAATCATCGTCGAGCGTTACGCGACGCTCGGCGGAGTCTGTCTTAACGTCGGCTGCATCCCGTCGAAAGCGCTGCTGCATGTTGCTGTCGTCATGGATGAAGCCGAACACATGGCCGATTGCGGCGTGACCTTCGCAGCGCCTCAGATCGACATCGACAAGCTGCGCGCGCACAAATCGAGGGTCATTGGCAAACTGACCAGCGGTCTCGCCGGCATGGCCAAGATGCGCAAGGTCGATGTTGTGCGTGGCTACGGCAGCTTCCTCGACGCCAACCATATCGAGGTTGAAGTGACCGACGGCGAAGCTCAGGAAAAGACGGGTGCCAAAAAGGTGATCCGCTTCCAGAAATGCATCATCGCCGCCGGCTCTGCCGCCATACATCTGCCTTTCATCCCGAGCGATCCGCGCATCGTCGACTCGACCGGCGCGCTTGAACTTCGCTTCACACCAAAGAAGATGCTGGTCATCGGCGGCGGCATCATCGGGCTGGAAATGGCCACCATCTATTCCCTGCTCGGCACCCGTGTCGACGTCGTCGAGATGCTCGATGCGCTGATGCAGGGCCCGGATCGCGATTCGGTCAAGGTCTGGGAAAAGCAGAACCTGCATCGTTTCGACCAGGTCATGCTGAAGACCAAGACGGTCGCCGTCGAAGCGAAGGATGACGGGCTCTACGTCAAGTTCGAAGGTGAAGGGGTAGCACCCGAAGCCGTCATGTACGACATGATCCTGCAAGCTGCCGGCCGCTCGCCGAACGGCAAGAAGATCGCCGCCGACAAGGCCAGCGTCATTGTCTCCGATCGCGGTTTCATCCCGGTCGATAAGCAGATGCGCACCAACGTCACGAACATCTTCGCTATCGGCGACATCGTCGGCCAGCCGATGCTGGCACACAAGGGTGTGCATGAAGGACACGTTGCGGCCGAGGTCGCCGCCGGCGAATTGAAAGGCAACGCCGAACTGGCGCGAACAGAGTTTGACGCGCTGGTCATCCCCAGCGTCGCCTATACTCACCCGGAAGTGGCGTGGGTCGGCATCACCGAGGAGCAGGCGAAGAAGGAAGGCCGCAAGGTCGAAGTCGCCAAATTCCCGTGGGCGGCTTCCGGACGTGCCATCGCCAACGGCGCCGACTATGGCTTCACGAAACTCATTTTTGATCCGGAAACGCATCGCGTGATCGGCGGCGCCATCGTTGGCCCAAGTGCCGGTGACCTGATCAGCGAAGTCTGTCTGGCCATCGAAATGGGCTGCGATGCCGTCGATATCGGCAAGACCATCCATCCTCACCCAACGCTCGGCGAGACGGTCGGCATGGCCGCAGAAATGGCGCATGGCACGTGCACCGACATCCCGCCGGTAAAAAAGAAGTAAAGCCGTATCGAGCACGGCAAAGCCGCCGCATCATTACTGGTGCGGCGGCTTTTTTCGGTTAGCCGGGCTGAAGCTTATCTGAACTGAAGTTTAACAACCGCAAAAAAACTTCTCTACAAATCATGCACTAAGCGAGTACTGGTGTTTTTGCCCTCAGTTGTCTCTTCTCCGCCAATCACGTCTTGCAGAGATTCTTGCCATGTACCCACAGTACATCGCCACGACCGCCGGCCTTGTTCAGGGCGCGGCCGAGTACGAACAGCAGATCGGACAGGCGATTAAGGTATTTGCGGGCAAAGTCGGAGACGTTTTCATGGTTCGAGAGATGCACGACGCGACGCTCGGCGCGGCGACAGATCGTGCGCGAGAGGTGTGCGAGGGCCGCCGCGGGGGTTCCGCCGGGCAGGATGAACTCCTTTAGCGGGCTGAGATTTTTGTTGAAATGTTTGACCAGTTCTTCAAGGCGGACGATGTGCGCCTCGCTGATAATGTTCGAGTCGGGTATGCAGAGTTCGCCGCCGAGGTCGAACAGATCGTGCTGGACACCGAGCAGGGCTTCGCGAATGGTTTCCGGAAGCTGTTCGGTGAGCAGGACACCCAGGCTTGAGTTGAGTTCATCAACGTCGCCCATGGCCTCAATGCGCAGGCAGTCCTTGGCGACCCTTGTGCCATCACCAAGGCCTGTGGTGCCGGCATCGCCGGTGCGGGTGACGATTTTAGAGAGACGGTTGCCCATAACTGGTTTCCTGTGGAGTAGATGAAGTTGAGCGCATGATTATATCGGAAGACTTCATCAATCTCTGCTTTGCAGAAAAGCTGGCAAATTATGGCGCTCCCCGTGCATGGTAAGCCGTGATCATTTAAAACGCGCGATCTACGCACAGGGCGCAAAAATCACCCCGTTGTGTGCACGACAGATACGCAGCTCAGGATGAAGGCGCGATGGTTTTTAATCCCCCCTTGAAAATGCAAGAGTCACCGCGCAGCGGCTAGGGTCAAACGTGTTATTCTCAATCCTCCGGGGAGTTCAGAGTAATGCCTTTAATAATGAATGCTTGCGTTGCCCAGCATCAGGGTGACCGCAAGGAACAACAGGATCGTGTCGCTCTTTTTCCTCATCCCAGGGGAGGTGGGGTTGCGCTTGCCGTCGTTGCCGATGGCATGGGAGGACATACCGGTGGGGTGCTGGCAGCGCAGCAGGTGATTCACACGGCATGCAACAACCTTGAGCAGTTCTCTGCGCGCACCGAGTCGCCACAGATCATGCTTGAATCGAGCCTCCAGGAGGCACACATGCTGATCAAGGCGTCGCGTTTCATCAACGAGAAGGATCCGCACAGTACGGCAGTGATTTTGATCCTGCAGCCAGGCAAGGTGAGCTGGGCGCATTGCGGTGATAGCCGTCTCTACCAGTTCCGCGGTGACCAGCCTTTTTTTCGCACGACCGACCATTCTTACGTTCAACAACTGGTGGTTAAGGGAAAAATCACGCCGGAACAGGCGCTGGTTCATCCCAATCGCAACATCCTGATTACTTCACTCGGGGGCAACGAGGTCCCCAGGATCGATTTTGGCGAAGTAGACAACCTGCAGGCCGGCGATTCTTTTTTGTTGTGCTCGGACGGTCTCTGGGGATACTTCAGTGATGCCGAACTGGCCGGCGTGGTCGCCGCCTATTCTGCACGTGAAGCCTCGGAACTGCTGATTGCTCGGGCGCGCAAGCGAGCCCAGGGCGAGGGCGACAATGTTTCGCTGGCTATCCTGAAACTCGTCGATGCGCCGGCAAAAAAGCCGGCAAACTGATCGCTGAAGGCGGAAAACTAGACCTTTTTTCGTCCCAAACCGCCAAGCAGCGCCGCGACCAAACGGCGTGGTTTGTGGGGATGCTCCATGTGGGCAACAATCTGCGCGGTTTCGGCGTCAGCGGGTGCGGCCATGGGCTGCGGTTCGGCGCTCTCATAGGGCTTGCTGAAATCGAATCCGTCGGCGGCGATGTGCGTCCGGCGCCGTCTGCTGACCGGACTGCTAAGCGGATTGCTTGACGGTGAATGCTCACGGCGTGGTCTGGCCACCGGCGCGGCTACCGCCGACGGTGCCGGCGGGCGGCGGTGATGAGCTTTCCGACCGGTGGGCGGATATTCGTAGTCGTATTCCGGTTCGAAACCGGGAACGATGACCTGCTCGACCTCGATCTTGATCAATTTTTCAATATCGACCAGATACTGGACTTCGTGGGCCGAAACCAGGGAAATCGCCGTTCCCTGCTTGCCGGCACGCCCGGTACGGCCTATGCGATGAATGTAGTCTTCCGGCGTATGCGGAAGCTCAAAGTTGATGACGTGCGGCAGATCGTCAATATCCAAGCCGCGTGCGGCAACGTCGGTGGCAACCAGCACTAGCACCGTACCATCCTTGAAGGCTTCGAGGGCTTTCAACCGATCCTGCTGGCTTTTGTCGCCATGGATCGAATCGGCGGCAATTCCGGCACGCTGCAATTCCCGGGCAAGCTTGTTGGTTTCGATCTTGGTGCGGGTAAACACCAGGACCTGATTGAAGTCCGATGACCTGAGCAATTTGACCAGCAGGGCCCGCTTGGCGTCAACCGCTACCGGGTGCACGCGGTGTGTGATGGTGTCCACTACCGTGTTGCGTTTAGCCACTTCGATCAGCACCGGCGACTTGAGCATTTTGTCGGCCAGCTTCTTGATCTCTTCCGAGAAGGTCGCCGAGAACAACAGGCTCTGCCGCTGTTGTGGCAGCAGGTTGATGATGCGGGTGACATCCGGAACAAAACCCATGTCCAGCATGCGGTCGGCTTCGTCGAGCACCAGCGCCTGCACGCTGCCAAAATTAAGACATTTCTGTTCAACGAGATCAAGCAAGCGTCCCGGCGTGGCCACCAGCACCTCGACTCCGAGTCTAATCTCGGCGATCTGCGGTTTGATATCGACGCCGCCGTACGTGCACAGGCTCCTGATCGGAATGTATTTGCTGTAGGTCTTGACAGACTCGAAAACCTGGATCGCCAGTTCGCGTGTCGGCGCCAGCATCAGCACACGTACCGGATGGCGAGCGGGTGACGGGCTCGGACTGGCAAAAGGCAGGATGCGCTGAAGCAGCGGCAGGGTGAACGCAGCGGTTTTGCCGGTACCCGTCTGGGCTCCGCCCATCAAGTCGTTACCGGCGAGAACAATCGGAATGGCTTGAGCCTGAATCGGCGTTGGATCCGTGTAACCCTGTTCGGAAATGGCTCTTAGCAGCTCAGGCGCGAGGCCGAGTTCGTCAAAACGCATCGGCAGCGCCTATAAATAAATATGGAATCAATGGCATAGGTCTAAGATTATACACGCATTGTGCGCTCTTCAGCGTGCCGAATAAGGGCTGAGAAGGGTTTGGACAGGGCAATCGCTGCAAATTCCCGACCACACAATCGTCAATCCAGCGTGGGCCGCCCACGATCACCCTGCCATTTACGCTCTTCCACTTAAGTGAGGGTTGGCATGGCTCGCACCCCGGATCAAGAAGCATGGGTAAGGCGCAGCGTGACGTGGTTAAGCTATTCGCAAGCCGGAAGCTGGTTTTGCATGATGGAAAATTCTGCATGATGGAAAAAATTGCCAGCACAGGCTGGCTCAAGAGAACAGGCTTTTCTTCATGCGTTGCGCGATTGCGATGGTTTGTGTCAGCCCTTGAGCCAGGCTGCCGCGTCCAGGGCGAAGTAGGTCAGTATGCCATCCGCACCCGCCCGCTTGAAAGCAAGCAGGCTCTCCAGCACGCAGGATTTTTCGTCCAGCCAGCCGTTCTGTGCAGCCGCCTTGAGCATGGCGTACTCACCGCTGACCTGATAGACATAGGTCGGCACTTTGAACTCGTCCTTGACGCGGCGGACGATGTCAAGGTAGGGCATGCCCGGCTTGACCATCACCATGTCGGCACCTTCTGCAAGGTCGAGCGCCACTTCGCGCAAGGCTTCGTCGCTGTTCGCCGGGTCCATCTGGTAAGTGGCTTTGTTGCCCTTGCCGAGGCTGGCGGTCGAGCCGACGGCATCCCGGAATGGCCCGTAGAAGCTTGAGGCGTACTTGGCCGAATAGGCCAGAATACGCGTATGAATCTGCCTTGCTGCATCCAGTTCGGACCGGATACGCGCCACACGACCGTCCATCATGTCCGACGGGGCGACCACATCGGCACCGGCCAGGGAGTGGGTGAGCGCCTGCTTCGCCAGCACTTCGAGCGTCTCATCGTTGAGCACGTAGCCCCGCGGATCGTCGGCATCGATCAGGCCGTCCTGGCCGTGGCTGGTGTAGGGGTCGAGCGCCACATCGGTAATGATGCCCAGTTCAGGAAACTCTTTCTTAAGTGTTGCCACCACGCGTGGTACGAGGCCATCCGGGTTCCAAGCCTCTTCAGCACCCGTCGTCTTCAACGCAGTATCAATCACCGGAAACAGCGCCAGGGCAGGAACGCCCAGTCCGAGCGCCTGCTCGGCAGTCTTCAGCAGATGGTCAAGGCTCTGTCGCTGGACGCCGGGCATCGAAGCAACCGCCTCGACACGCCTGCTGCCCTCAAGGACAAACACTGGGTAAATGAAGTCGTCAGCCGTCAGCGCCGACTCGCGCATCAGGCTGCGGGAAAATTCATCACGGCGCATGCGACGCATGCGCCCAACGGGGAATCTGGCATTGAAACTCATGGCGCTCACGTCACTTTCGTATCCGAACTAAAAAAATCCCGCAATCGGGAACTAATCAATTTATGTATAACTCTCATTCAACAGATGGCTCACGCCATCTCCCGCTTCATCTCCCTGAGCGGGGGCCTTGCATCTAGGCGAGGCATTTTGCCCCCGGTCATCCCTTTGCCGGGGGTTTTTTATTTTCTGCAGCCTTGTCTCCGCCTTTCGCCGTTCTTGCACTCCAGCCAATGGCCTTGCGGTTCTTCAACCTTGCCAGTTTCTCTGAACGCAGGCCTACGGGAGGCAATACGACTTGTTTTGACTCCATGCCGAGCCAGCCCCCCAGCACCGCCTCGGCCTGGGCAACACCTGTTTTTTTCAGGCTGGAGAACAGTTGCAGCGTACAGTGATCGCCTATTTTTGCCAGTACCGCCTGCACCTCGTGTAAAGCCTGCGTCTGCTCCTGACGGCTCAGCTTGTCCGCCTTGGAAAGCAGGACATGAATCGGCTTGCCAGTCTGCGCAAACCAGTCAAGCATCTGAAAATCAAGCTCGGTTAAAAGATGCCGGCTATCCATGATCAACACCAGACCGACCAGTGGCTCGCGATAGCGCAAGTAGGGCGCCAGCAAACCTTCCCACTGTGAACGGATTTCCTCCGGTGCCTTGGCAAACCCATAGCCAGGCAAATCAACCAAGTATCGCCCCTCGGCGAGAGTGAAATAATTGAGGTGCTGCGTCCGCCCCGGTGTCTTGGAAACAAAGGCGAGGCGCGTATGATTGGCCAGCGTGTTGATGGCCGACGACTTTCCGGCATTCGAGCGTCCGGCAAAAGCGATCTCTCGGTGAGAGTCGGGAGGCAAATCAGACAAATTGGCGACGGTAGTGAAAAAAACCGTCTTCTGAAAAAGAGGCATTGGCAAACCGAAGAGGTTGAAGGCTAGGTAAACAAGCCCTGAATTGCTATAGAATATCAGTTTTGGAAATATGCTTCGCTGAACTCGGATTCATCAACAGGAGTTTGTACATGATTCGTATCACAGCACTCGCGGTTTTCATGACCGTCGGCTTCTCCGTAAATGCGGTAGAAGAAATGAAAATCAAACCCGATCTTGCAAATGCCAAAAAAACTGCTGAAACGTTATGCGCCGCCTGTCACGGCGCGGACGGCAACAGTCCGACGTCGGCCAACCCGATTCTGGCGGGTCAGGGTTCGGAGTACCTGTTCAAGCAATTGATGAACTTCAAGTCCGTCGACGGCAAACCGGCGTTACGCAACAACGCCATCATGAGCGGCATGACTGCTGCATTGAGCACCGAAGACATGCAAGGTCTGGCGCTCTACTTCTCGCAGCAGAAACCGAAACCGTCGACCGCAATTGACGAAAAGCTGGTTGCGGCAGGCCAGAGCCTCTGGCGCAAGGGCGACTTCGAGCGGGGTATTCCAGCCTGTGCTGGGTGTCACGGGCCAGCAGGTGCCGGCGTTCCAGCTCAGTTCCCGAGACTCGCCGGACAATATGCAGACTACACTGAAAGCCAGTTGAAGACTTTCCGTAGCGAGGAACGAGCAAATGATCCTGAAAAAATGATGCGTAGCATTGCCGAAAAACTCTCGGACAAGCAAATCAAGGCACTTGCAGATTACACTGCCGGCCTGCGCTGATAAGAATCACCAAAAAGCATCACAAAAAAGAACATCAATAAAAATTCGCCACAAGATTGAACCTTGTCATCCCACCTTACAAGGAGGCTCCATGAAAACACTAAAACAGCTCGTTGAGGGCAAGGAACTCAACACAGTCTCTCCCAAACAATCAGTGCTTCATGCACTCAAAATCATGGCTGAACGTGACGTCGGGGCACTGGTCGTCCTTGACGGCCAGCGTCTGGCTGGCATGTTCTCGGAGCGCGACTATGCGCGCAAAGTGATTCTGCAGGGCAAGGTTTCGGTGTATACCAAAGTCAGCGAAGTCATGACCGACAAGGTGGTTTCCGTAACGATGGATCACACCATAGAACGATGCATGGCGATCATGTCGGAAAATAACTTCCGCCATTTACCGGTTCTCGACGAAAAAGGTCTTGCCGTGGGGATCATTTCGATTCGTGACATTCTTAACGAAATGGTCAGCCAGCAGAAGTTCATCATCGGTCAACTGGAAAATTACATCGCCAGTTGAATGGTAATCGACGAAAAGCAGGCATAAGTTGATTTTACTTCAGCCAAAGATAAAAATCGGATCGTAAAAGACCGCTTGCTCCAGCTTTTCTGCGTCTCTTTTGTTGGCGGTTACTTGATAAGCAACAGGCTCTCGTCCCATTTGTCATGCTTCTCCAGACCGAGAAGGTTGGCCGTGGTGGCTGCAAGATTTGACAGTCCGGCGGTCGGAGTCTGTTTGAGGCCAAGCTTGCCACCTGAAACGTTGTCGTAAAGGATCAGCGGAACCGGGTTCAGGGTATGTGCGGTTTTGGCCTTGAACGAACCATCTTTGTGCTGCGCCGGTTGCTTGGTCTTTTTGTCCAGTTCGTACATCTCGTCGGCGTTGCCGTGATCGGCGGTAATCAGCGCGACGCCGCCCATCGCGTCGATCACCGGCAGGATACGCGCAAGTTCAAGATCGACGGCCTCGATCGACATCGTCGCCGCACGGAAATTTCCGGTGTGTCCGACCATGTCGCCATTAGCGAAATTGCAGCGCAGCGTCCGGTACTTGCCACTGTTCAGTGCCGCGATCATTGCATCGGCAATTTCAGCGGCTTTCATCCATGGCCGCTGTTCAAACGGAACCACGTCGCTCGGCACTTCCTGATAGGTTTCGCCTTCGAACTTGCCGGAACGGTTGCCATTCCAGAAGTAGGTTACATGGCCGAACTTCTGTGTCTCGGAGCAGGCAAACTGGGTGATTCCCTCCTTGGAAAACCACTCGCCCGTGGTATCGAGGATAACGGGCGGGTTGACCAGAAAACGCTTGGGCAGCTTGAGGTCCCCGTCATACTGTAACATGCCAGCGTAGGTCACCTTCGGCACGCGCATGCGCTCGAATTTTTCGAAATTTTCTTCTTCGAAGGCGCGTGTGATTTCAATCGCACGGTCACCGCGGAAGTTGTAGAAGATCACCGAGTCGCCGTCTTCGATGGTACCGACCGGCTTGCCGTCGTTGGCGATCACGAAAGGCGGCAGATCCTGGTCGATGGTTCTGGGAAACTTGATACGCAATTCCTTCACCGCCGCCGAAGCGCTGGCGAACTGCTGACCTTCGCCCAATACATGAGTATGCCAGCCTTTATCGACCATGTTCCAGTTGGCGTCATAGCGATCCATGGTGATGTTCATGCGACCGCCGCCCGAAGCAATCTGTGCATCGAAACCGCCCGTATTTACCCCGACAAGGAAAGATTCGAACGGCTCAACGTAGTCCAGTGCACTGGTTTCCGGCACATCGCGACCATCGAGCAGGGCGTGAATACGAACCGCCTTGACGCCCTCTTCCCTGGCGCGCAGCACCATCGCTTTCAGGTGATCAATGTGGCTATGCACATTGCCGTCGGAGAACAGGCCGATGAAATGAATGACACCCGACTCTCCATTGGCGCCTGCCTTGGCAGCGGCAACGATCTGCTGCCAGGCCTCACCCTGCCAGATGGCGCCGGTCGCAATGGCGTCGGCGACCAGCGATGCGCCCTGACTATAAACCTGACCGGCGCCAATAGCGTTATGGCCAACCTCGGAGTTGCCCATATCGTCATCAGACGGCATACCGACCGCCGTGCCGTGTGCGCGCAATGCGATATTCGGATAGCTGGCGAACAGCCGGTCGAGGGTAGGCTTCCTCGCCGCAGCGATAGCGCTGCCCGCTTCAGACTTTGGAATACCGTAACCGTCCATGACAATGGTGACCACCGGGCCTTTGATTCCGGCGAAAGAGGCAAGTTTTTTTAGCATGATGTGTTCCTGCAAGGAATTTGAAAACCAGAAAAAAAGCGGGAA
>JAYSZS010000061.1:0-2384 GCA_043737935.1 Propionivibrio sp.
TTCTATCAATCCCTGGGTCAGCCACCTCCTTCTCGCCTCAAATTCAAACGCTTACGCCACTGACTTCAACGTCATCGGGCTAAAGTAAGTGCCATTCGCCTTAGAGGAGAAATGACATGACAACACCAGCAAAAAATACGATTTGCCTTTGGTATGATCGCGGCGCAGAGGACGCGGCGCGGTTTTACGCGGCTACCTTTCCCAACTCATCTGTCGGTGCAGTGCTCCGCGCACCTGGGGACTTTCCGTCTGGGAAGAAAGGGGACGTCTTGACCGTTGAGTTTACGGTGATGGGTATTCCGTGCCTCGGGATCAACGGTGGGCCTGCGTTCAAGCACAGCGAAGCGTTCTCGTTTCAGGTTGCAACCGCTGATCAGGCCGAAACGGATCGCTACTGGAGCGCAATCGTCGGCAATGGCGGTCAAGAGAGTGAGTGCGGTTGGTGCAAGGACAAATGGGGATTGTCTTGGCAGATCACACCTCTTGCGCTGACCGAAGCGATTACTGATTCGGATCCCGCTGCAGCCAAGCGTGCATTCGATGCGATGATGACAATGAGAAAGATTGACATCATCACAATCGTGGCAGCGCGCCGCGGCTGAGATGCGGGCGGTCTAACATTACGGTGCAGGGGATGCGCCAAAAAGCGGCGCTCCACTGACCTCTACTTTAGGGCTCACACCGCGATGTGCGGTTCACTTACCGCGCTTCGGTTATTCGAATCATCGGCGCCGGCTATTGGCGCAAAGGAAAGACTATTTATGAGCGCGAAAACGCAGCGTAGCGGAGTTTCAGAGAAGGCTAATGCCGGCGCAAGCCGGCGTTACGCCGAAACTAAAATCAAATACACCGATGAACCCCTTGGCAAGGTTCAGGTGGTTCCCGACTTCCTTCCTTCACCAGCCGAATTGGCATTTCGAGATGAAGGTGTGAAAGTAACTCTGGCTCTGAGCAAGAAGAGTATCGAGTTCTTCAAGTCGGAGGCTACAAAGCATCGGCTTCTCGATGCTTATGTTGACGGCCAAGCCCCAACCCGGCAGTCTTCACGGACGCTGCGCGATAAAGCCGCGCAGCGCCGGTGACTTTTACGTTAGGCCCTCTTCGATTACATGTCTCGGAACGCGAAGAGTAACACAGGGAACGGTCCATGCCATTGAGGCCGAGCGTCACCCGAGCTGAGCTCACGTGTTCCTCGTTCGTTGGTGGCGGGTCTGGGCGCCGAGGAAAAGAGTTCCCCCGCTTCGCTTTCGGTGGTCTGTGCACGAGGTGAGGCCGCGGCGCGCGAACGAATGAAATGCAGGCAACGCTTCAGCTACGTGGCGAAGCTTCTGGTCGGGAAGCGGTCGGCAATCACGTGGTTGGCCTGGTCGGAAATGCAAAGCACAATCGGTGTCGCGTAGTGAATAGGGGACAGACCACGGTTTCTCTACCTAACCCTGGAAGCCGGTCAAAATTGAAGCTCTGCAATGATCACGCCGCAGAGGCAATTAATACGGCACTCTTAAGAGGTCCGTGCTGTAGAACGCCTGTTCATACGCCTTGCAGCGCATCCTGCACCAGGACTGATGACCGGATCGCCAAGCGGCCTAAGCCTGCGCGCTAGCGTCGAGCGATTGATCCTGATAACCCGTTTAACACTGAGATACACTTTGAAATCGCGCAGAACCTGCCGTGATGCAAATCCCGGCGGGACGGAGCGTCCGCTGTGAACGACGATCCACCCAGCGGGCACGTAAAATTCAGAAAGTTGCAACCTGTTCAGGATCAGTTATTTGGGGGGCATGACCTGCTTTCATGCAATCTTGTTGGCTAACCTGGCTAATTAGAGTCAAGCTGTAGCAATAAGTAAAATTTCCCGGGGGGTCAACCATGCAATGCAATATGCTCGAAGCCAGGAATTAACTCTCGAAACTGGTGCAAGCGGCACTGGCTGGCGAGGATGTGGTCATCGCCAACAAGGGCGTTCCGGTCGTCAGGCTGGTCAAGGTGGCGTGCAGGGTTTTTCGCGCAAGCCCGGTGCCTGGTCGGGTTTGCCCAAAGCCGAAGCGGACTGGGATACGCCCGCGACCAACGCCGCCATCGCCGATGCGCTCACCGTTAGCGAAATGCCGTGAAGCGATACCTGCTCGATACCCATCTGATCTATTGGTGGATGACGGCGGATGAACGACTGGGCAAAGCCACGCAAGGCCTGGTCGCCAGGTCGGAAATTATCGTGAGCGCCAGCGTGTGGGAGATGGTACTAAAAAATGCCAGTGGAAAACTGCCTTTGCCGCCTGGAGCGCTCGGCGAACAATTCGAAGCACAGGGCTTTGTCCTGTTGCCCATCCTGCCCCGTTACATCGAAGCCGTGCGCCACCTGACTTGCCCAAACGCCGATCCCT
>JAYSZS010000062.1:0-5720 GCA_043737935.1 Propionivibrio sp.
ACGCGCAAATTCCTGTTTGACGTCGGTGGCGGCAATGCCATCGAAACCGTATTCATTCCCGAGAGTGAGCGGGGAACGCTGTGCATTTCAACGCAGGCCGGCTGTGCTCTGGATTGTTCCTTCTGTTCGACCGGCAAGCAGGGGTTCAACCGAAACCTGACGGTGGCCGAAATCATTGGTCAGTTGTGGCAGGCCAACCAAGCCCTCGGAGCCGATCCCCGCCGGGCTGACCATTCAGAGCGCATCATCAGCAATGTGGTGCTGATGGGAATGGGCGAACCGCTGGCCAATCTTGAAAACACGGTAACGGCCCTGCGTTTGATGCTCGATGACAACGCCTATGGCCTCTCGCGGCGCCGGGTTACGCTGTCTACCTCGGGTCTGGTGCCGGCCATGGATCGCCTGCGTGACGAGTGTCCGGTCGCCCTGGCCGTCTCGCTGCATGCGCCAAACGACACCTTGCGTGATCAACTGGTGCCAATCAACCGGAAATACCCGCTGCGTGAATTGATGGCGGCGTGCAATCGCTATCTGCAAAAAGCACCGCGCGATTTTGTAACCTTCGAATACGTGATGCTTGATGGCGTGAATGACTCCGACAGACAGGCGCGCGAGTTGCTTGAGATAACGCGCAATGTATCCTGCAAGTTCAACCTGATTCCGTTCAATCCGTTTCCGGGTTCGCCTTATCGTTGTTCGCCGGCTCACCGTATCAGGCGATTTGCTGAGATACTGATCAATGCGAACCTTGTTACGACAACCCGCAAGACGCGTGGTGACGACATTGACGCCGCCTGTGGCCAGTTGGCCGGACAGGTTCTGGACAGGACGCAGCGTACGGCGCGTCGAATAATCGATCTACACGAGGTTAGAACACCATGAAGGCACTGCGCGGGCTAGTTGCATTTATCTGTTTGGGTGTCTTGGCACTGTTGGCTGTTCCCTCTGCGCTGGCTCAGAAATCCGTAGCACCTCCTGAAGATACGTTTTTGTCTGCAACGCCAAAGGATGTGCATACCCGCGCCAAATTGCATACCGAGTTGGGCGCACTATATTTTCAGAGTGGCAACCTGATTGTGGCCCTCGAAGAACTGACCATCGCCATTTCGATCAATCCAAACTATGCCCCGGCTTACAGTACGCGGGGGGTGGTGCTTTATCACATCAATGAATTCGAATCGGCCGATAAGGACTTCCGGCGTGCCCTGAGCCTGGATGAAAAAGACCCGGAGATCAGCAACAACTATGGCTGGTTCCTGTGCCATACCGGAAGAGTGAAGGAATCCATTGCCTACTTCCAGCGCGCCTTTAAAAATCCCTTGTATCAGTCGCCAGAAACAGCTTACCTTAACGCCGGAAGGTGTCATGCCAGGATCGGCGAGTTGGATCTGGCCGAGGAGTATATCCGCAAGACTCTGCGTTTTTCGCCGAATAATCCGCAAGCGCTGCTTCAGTCGGCCATTATCAGTTACAAGCGCGGCAACTATAACGCCGCCAGGGAGCATCTAAATAACATGGTTCGTTTGAGTGATCCGGATGCTGAGGGACTGTGGTTGTATTTACGGGTTGAACGCCGCCTCGGTGACCGCAACGCCGAAAGCAGTATGGCGGCCCAGTTGCGGCGAAAATTTCCTGATTCGCCTGAGTATCAGGAGTTTCTAAATGGTAACTTCGAATGAGCGGAGAAATCCTCCCCGCACACGCGCTGGATGACCAAGCGCAGGTTGGATTAAAAAAATGAATGTGAATCCGCAACCTTCTGCAGAAACCTTGACCCCCTTGGGGGTGAGCGTGGGTCAGCAACTCCGTGCGGCCCGGGAAGACAGAGGATTGGTTGTGGCTGATGTGGCCAAGGCAATTAAATTGGGCCCTCGCCAGGTTGTGGCGATTGAGGCCGACGACTGGCCGAGTTTGCCATGCACTACGATCATCCGCGGATTTGTTCGCAATTATGCTCGTCTGCTTGAGCTGAACCCTGATCTTCTGATGAGTAAACTGGACGGCATGAAAATGCCGCAGGCACCTGAACTTGAGTTGTCAGTCGGATCTCCTGTGAATATTCCTCAGGAGGGCAAGGTCGACCGGCGAGAGTATGTCAGGGTGCTGTCCGGACTGATCGTTCTGGTATTGGCCGTGCTGGCCTTCTTTTTTTTACCACAGGAATTATTGAACACGGTTTTGTCTACATTGAAAACTCCAACTCAATCGCGTGAAGTTGCCGCCGAAAAAGTCTTAGTGCAAGGGTCGGATGCTGCCAAGTCGTCTGATGTTGCCGTAGCTGCTCCAGCAACAAGCGTGCTTCCAGGAGGGTCGGTAGTGCTACCGCTTCAATCTGCGCCTGTTTCTGCATCTAACTTGACATCGGTCAATGCCTTGCAGTTCAGCTTTGCCCAGCCCTCATGGGTTGAAGTACGAGATCGCAGCGGGCAGATTATTTTTTCGCAGTTGAGTCAGGCCGATAGTCAGCGAGAAATTGAAGGTCAGCCACCGTTCGCACTGGTTATCGGAAATGCTTCTCACGTGGCTTTGAAGTACAAGGGGAAGACGGTTGATCTTTTACTGCGCAGTAAGGATGATGTGGCTCGCCTGACACTCGAATAGCATGAACGATGCATCACTATCCAGCGAGAGAGCAATGAATAAACGTGTCGCAATGCGTCGCCCGACGCGTGTTGTCAGGATTGGTCAGGTGAGTGTGGGTGGCGATTGGCCCATCGTCGTCCAGTCGATGACCAACACCGATACCGTTGATATCGTGAAAACCGCCATCCAGTGTGCCGAACTCGCCCGTGCCGGTTCCGAACTGGTGCGGATCACGGTCAATACGCCGGAAGCGGCGGCTGCAGTGGCGAAGATCCGCGCGCATCTTGACCGCATGGGAGTCGATGTGCCGCTGATCGGCGACTTCCACTACAACGGCCATCGCTTGCTGGCTGACCATCCCGAATGCGCCCGGACATTGGCCAAATACCGCATCAATCCCGGCAATGTCGGCTATGGCAGAAAGCGCGACGAGCAGTTTGCACAGATGATTGAAATTGCCTGCAAATACGACAAGCCGGTACGCATCGGGGTGAACTGGGGGAGTCTCGACCAGGATCTGCTGGCGCGCATCATGGACGATAACGCCAGGCGTGCCGAGCCGAAGGATGCCATCGACGTGATGCGCGAAGCGATGGTCACCTCGGCGCTCGAATCAGCCGCCAAGGCTGAAGAGCTGGGTCTGCCGGGCGACTACATCATCCTCTCGTGCAAGGTATCCGGTGTGCAGGATCTGATCGCCATATACCGCGAACTGTCGCGGCGTTCGGACTACCCGCTGCATCTCGGGCTGACCGAGGCGGGGATGGGCTCGAAAGGCATTGTCGCCTCGACAGCGGCCATGGCCGTGCTGTTGCAGGAGGGGATTGGCGACACCATCCGCGTTTCATTGACTCCGGAACCCGGTGGCCAGCGCACGCAGGAGGTCGTGGTCGCGCAGGAAATGTTGCAGACCCTGGGGCTGCGTGCGTTTACACCGATGGTTGCCGCCTGCCCGGGGTGTGGTCGTACCACCAGTACCTTTTTCCAGGAACTGGCGCAGTCCATTCAGGAGCACGTGCGCAATAACATGCCCCAGTGGCGCATCGAGTATGACGGCGTCGAAAACATGACGCTGGCGGTCATGGGTTGCGTGGTCAATGGTCCTGGCGAAAGCAAGCAGGCCAATATCGGCATCAGTCTGCCGGGTACCGGCGAGGCGCCGGTGGCGCCGGTCTTTGAAGATGGGGCCAAGACGGTTACGCTGCGTGGCGAGCACATTGCCGAAGAATTTACCGCCCTTGTGGACCGCTACGTGGCACGCACTTACCAGAGAAAGTTTGCGACAAAATCATGAGTCAAACCATCCAGTCCGTACGCGGGATGAACGACATCCTGCCGGGCGAGGCCGAAGTCTGGGAACACTTTGAAGAAACAGTGCGTTCGTGGCTGAGGAGTTACGGTTACCGACCGATTCGCCTGCCCATCGTCGAGCCGACGCCGTTGTTCATGCGCGCCATTGGAGAAGTGACCGATATTGTCGAGAAGGAGATGTACTCCTTTATTGACAGCCTGAACGGTGAACCGCTGACGCTGCGTCCGGAAGGTACGGCGGGCTGCGTGCGGGCAGTCATTCAGCACAAGATGGCGGCACATCAGGCGCAGCGGCTCTATTACTTTGGACAGATGTTTCGCCACGAGCGGCCGCAAAAGGGGCGGTTCCGTCAGTTTAACCAGGTCGGTGTCGAAGCCTTCGGTTTTTCCGGCCCCGATATCGATGCCGAGCAGATATTGATGGGCGCCCGCCTGTGGGATGACCTCGGGCTGGACGGCATAAAATTACAATTGAATACGCTGGGCCAGACGGCCGAGCGGGCAAACCATCGCAGTGAACTGATAAGCTATTTCGAGAAGAATGTTGACCTGCTCGATGATGAGGCCAGGCGCCGTCTGTACACCAATCCACTGCGCCTTCTCGACAGCAAAAACCCGGCGATGCAGGAGATGATCGCGACCGCGCCAAATCTGATCGACTACCTTGGCGCGCAATCGATGGCGCATTTTGAAGGCGTGCAACAGGTCCTGCGCGACGCCGGTTTGCCCTACACGATCAATCCGCGTCTGGTGCGCGGCCTTGACTATTACAACCTCACCGTTTTCGAGTGGATCACGGATCGTCTGGGCGCGCAGGGTACCGTCTGTGCGGGCGGTCGCTATGATGGACTGGTCGAGCAGCTCGGTGGCAAGCCGACTCCGGCCTGCGGCTTCGCCATGGGCGTCGAGCGTCTGCTCACGATAATTTGCGAATCGGGCAGCGAACCGGTGCTGGAGGGGATTGACGTTTATCTCGTGTATCAGGGTGATGCCGCATCGCGTCTGGCTCCCCGTGTCGCCGAGGGCTTGCGTGACCAGGGGATTGATGTGTTGTTCCATTGTGGTGGCGGCGGCTTCAAATCGCAGATGAAGAAAGCCGATGCGTCGGGAGCAAGCTTTGCCGTTATCATCGGTGATGATGAGGCGAATGCCGGCGAAGTGTCGCTTAAGCCCTTGCGTGCCGGCGGTGACACGCCAAACCAACAGAAGCGGGAACAAAAGCGTGTCGCCGTTGATCGCATTGGAGACGAAATCATGAATTCATTTTTGGATTGGGAAGAAACGTAATGGCGACCTACGACCTAGAAGAACAGGAACAACTCGACGAATTCAAGGTATGGTGGAAGCGGTATGGCAACCTGTTGATCAACGTCATTACGGCGCTATCGCTGGGCGTTGTCGCTTGGCAAGGGTGGAGCTGGTATCAGCGCAATCAGTCAGCCCAGGCTTCGATGGTCTATAACCTCCTGCAGAAATCGGTGCTGGAAAAGGATTCTCAGCGCGTCAGGACGGCCAGCGATCAACTGCTCGATAAATATGCGGGCACCAGCTATGCGCCGCTCGGTGCACTAGCAGCAGCCAAAGCGATGATCAATGCCGGTGATGCAAAATCCGCCAAGGCCCAGCTCCTCTGGGTTGTTGAGCATGGCAAGGACGAGCTGCGCGATCTGGCGCGCTTGCGTTTGGCCGCCGTACTGCTCGATGAAAAGGATTTCGACCAGGCCTTGAAACAGCTTGACGGCAGCGTTGTCCCGAATTTTGAAACCATCTTTTCGGTTAATCGTGGCGACGTCTTCACTGCGCAGGGCAAGAAGGCCGAAGCGCTG
>JAYSZS010000063.1:0-5711 GCA_043737935.1 Propionivibrio sp.
TCGGCTCGTCGATGCGCAACAGACGCAGCTTGAGCTGCGCACTCGGCACCGACCACCAGGAGATAATTGCCTCGATGCGGGAAAAGGCCAGTGCCGGCCGGCCTTGTGCATCGTCAACGCGGACGTCGAGCAGGGCCAGTTCGGGGTTGATGCCTTGCCAGCCCGCTTCAATGCGCCCGATGCTGACGCGTTGCCCCAGTCCTTCGCTGGTCAGTCGTTCGATGTTGGCGCGATAGGCTTCAATGTTCGGTAGAACGCCGTAACGCAGCACCAGCACCAGCACCACGAAGCCGAAATAAAGCAGCCAGAAGCCCCACACTAGAGTACGCCACAGGCTGCGCACGAACCGGTTCGAGACCACGGGCAGCAGAAAGTAAAAACGGTGATAGAGCGCCGGGCGCAAGCTGTTCCAGCTCATCATGAACCGGTCACCTGCGGAAGACTTTGCTCATTATCGGTAAGCGTCACTGGAATGGCGAACTAACTGAAATCCTGCTGAAGTATCGATTGTAACGGCTTTGCCCGACCGAGCGCTGGTGAAGAATTGCGAGAAACGCCGACGTCGCTATGTCGGATGTATCCGCTGTGGTTAAAGTTCAGCCTCTGGCGGCAAGAAGGCGCATGCTAGAATTCCGTGTGTTTCCATGGTGCATTGACCTGAAAACCGCAGTTAAGCGCGACAGCCGCACCACCAGGTTTGGCAGGTGTTTGGACCTCACTCCAACTCTCCCGCGGGTTGGGGGGTTCCTCACTCATCTCCCTGCAGTAGAAGGGCTGGGGATGAGGGTTTACGATATTGGCCCTATGCTAAACGGCGGTTTAAGGATTTATCTGTTTTCTTTCAGGACTCTGCCTTGAACAAGTCTCCTTGCGCACCGGCGCGTATCGTCATTGCTTCGCGTGAATCGCGCCTTGCCCTGTGGCAGGCTGGGCATATCCAGGCGCGGCTGGCTGCACTGCATCCGCACAGCCGGGTCGAAATTCTCGGCATGACGACGCGCGGCGACCAGATCCTCGACCGGCCGCTATCGCAGATCGGCGGCAAGGGGTTGTTCATCAAGGAGCTTGAAGTCGCCATGCAGGAGGGTCGGGCCGATCTCGCGGTGCATTCGCTCAAGGACCTGCCGATGGAAATGCCGGACGGTTTTTCGCTGACAGCCATCCCGCCGCGTGAAAATCCGCGTGACGCGTTCGTTTCAAACCGTTACGCAGGGCTTGACGCGTTGCCCGCGGGTGCCGTGGTCGGCACCTCGAGCCTGCGGCGCGAGGCGATGGTGCGCGCCGGCTACCCGCAACTCAGGGTCGAGCCCTTGCGCGGCAATCTCGACACCCGCCTGCGCAAGCTCGACGATGGGCAGTACGACGCCATCATTCTCGCGGCGGCGGGGCTGATCCGCCTCGGGCTCAGGGCGCGGATCAAGGCCATACTGACGCCCGAACAGTCGCTGCCGGCCCCGGGGCAGGGCGCGCTCGCCATCGAGGTGTTGTCCAGTCGCAAAGATGCCATGGCTTGGCTTGCCCCGCTCAACGACCCCGAAACCGCCCATTGTGTCTGCGCCGAACGCGCTTTTTCGCGCGCGCTCGGCGGCAGTTGTCAGGTGCCCCTCGGGGGCTATGCCCGCATCGAAAATGGCGCACTGTGGTTACGCGGTTTTGTGGCCACGCCGGATGGCCGGCAGAGGGTCAGTGGCGAACTGCGCGGTGAGCTGCGCGGCGCGCCGGACGAGGTTGAGTCCATCGGTCAGCGCCTGGCGCAACAGTTGCGCGATCGGGGGGCCGACGCCATTCTGGCCGCTCTTGCCGCAGGGCAATGAATACCCCCTTGCACGGCAAACGCATTCTGGTGACCCGGCCTGCCGCCCAGGCCGGCAAACTGGTGCAGATGATTGCGGCGCAGGGCGGCGAGCCGGTGCGCTTTCCGCTGCTCGAAATTGCTCCGGCAAACGATCTGGTGCCCTTGCAACAGGTGATTGCTCGCCTCGACGCCTATGTCATTGCCATTTTCATTAGCCCGAATGCGGTCGAGTTCAGCGTACCTCTTATTCTTTCAACACGCTCCTGGCCGGCCACCGTGCAGGCGGCGGCCATCGGGCAGAGCACTGCCGAACAACTTGCGCTGTGCGGTATCGGGCGCGTCATAGCCCCAGTCGAGCGATATGATTCGGAAGCGCTGCTTGAATTGCCGGAGTTCCGGAGCGAGCGAGTGGCCGGAAAAAAAGTGCTGATCCTGCGCGGCAACGGCGGGCGCGATCTGCTGGCCACTACGCTCCTCGAACGCGGCGCCGAAGTGCACGCCGTGACCTGCTATCACCGTTCGGCGCCGAGCGACGGAAAGCCCATCGTGTCGCTGTTGCGCAACAGGCAACTCGATGCGCTGACGATTTCATCGAGCGAAGGTTTGCGCAACCTTCGGGCTTTGCTTGATCTTGAAGCCTTTGCGCTGGTGCGAATCTTGCCGGTATTCGTACCCCATCAGCGCATTGCCGAAGTCGCCGCAGAGCTCGGCCTGCAAAGGGTCAGGCTGACCAGGCCGGCGGATGCCGGTATCATTGATAGCTTGTGCGAATATAATTGGCTTGACCATGAATGACCTTGTTGATCAGCAACCTGCAGCCTCCGCTTCACCTCCCCCGCCGACCCCTGAACTGACTGCTCCTGTCGCACATGCTGAGCGCGCATCGAGGTTCGGTGCATGGCTCAATCCGTGGCTGTACATTGCCCTGCTGGCGCTCGCTCTGGCCGTCTGGCAGTGGTTCGAGACACGTATCCGTCTGGCCGATACCCAGCAGGAGTTGGCGCGCCGCTTGTCCGACAGCGATGCGGTAGCCAGGGAAAGTCGTACGCTGGCCAGACAGGCGCAGGAACAGCTCGTCATTCAGCAGGGAAAAATCGGCGAACTCGAAGGCAGAATCGCCGAATCCAGAAGCCAGCAGGCCACCCTGGAAAGCCTGTATCAGGATCTGGCGCGTAGCCGCGACGAGTGGGCGCTGGCCGAGGTTGAGCAGAGCGTGACGCTGGCCGCACAGCAGTTGCAACTGGCGGCCAATGTACAAGGGGCGGTGCTCGCCCTGCAGGCCGCCGACGCCAGCCTGGCCGGCAATGGCCGACCGCAGTTCATCGGCTTGCGCAAGGTGCTGGTGCGCGACCTGGAGCGCCTGCGTGCCCTGCCGCAAGTCGATCTGCCGGGTATGAATCTGCGCCTGGAAAGTGTAATTTCTGCCGTCGACACCCTGACCCTGGCGGTTGATGGCCGTCCGCGAGAAGAGGGCAAGCCCAAGGAGATGCTCGAATCGACCCAGGCCACTATGGGATCGCCAATTTTCTGGCAACAACTGGCGGTGGATTTCTGGGCTGAGTTGCGCAGTCTGGTGCGCATCCAGCGCTTCGACCGCGACGAGCCAGCTCTGCTGGCGCCGGGGCAGGCCTTCTTTTTGCGCGAGAATCTCAAACTGCGCTTGCTCAATGCCCGTCTGGCGCTGCTGATGCATGATCAGTGGACCTTCCACAATGAACTCAAGCAGGCCCGGCTCTGGGTTGATCGCTATTTTGACCATCGTGACAATTCGGTGCAGACCGCGCAGAGCACGCTCAAGCAGCTGTCGGCGACCGAAATCAACATCGAACTGCCCAACCTCAACGAGAGCCTCTCGGCAATCAAGAATTTCAAGCTCGGCAAGGTACGAAAATGAAAGGCCTGCTCTGGGTGCTGGCGCTTTTTGCGTTGGCCGTCGGCATCTCGCTGGCCGCGCACTTCAACGAAGGCTACGTTCTGCTGGTGTTTCCCCCTTATCGTGCCGAGATCTCGCTTAACCTGGCCATGCTGCTCATCCTCGGCGGCTTCGTATTGCTCTACGCCTTGTTACGCGGCGTGGCGCTGACCGTCTCCTTGCCCCGGCGCGTGCGCGAATTTCGCCAACGCCGCCAGCGCGAGAAAAAGATCGGTGAGTTGTTCGATGTGGTGCGTCTCCTGTTTGAAGGCCGTTACGCTCTGGCCATGAAAAAAGCCAGTGACGCCCATGCCGCCGGCCAGTTGCCGGCGCTCTCCGCATTACTCGCCGCCCGTTCGGCGCAGCGCCTGCATGAGCCCTACAAACAGCAGGCCTGGCTTGAGCGTGCGGTGCAGGCGGATGTAAAAATGCAGCCCGCCTGTCTGATGCTCGAAGCGGAAATGCATATCGAGATGCAGCGCTTTGACGAAGCAGTCAATACCTTGAAGCGTCTGCAGGAAACATCCGGACGACATATCGCCGCACATCGACTGGAGTTGCGTGCCGAGCAGGGTTGCGGCAACTGGGATGAAGTATTGCGCATCGCCCGGTTGCTCGAAAAACGCAATGCCCTGTTGCCCGAATTGGCGCAGGAGATCAGGCTCAAGGCGCATCAGGAAAATGTTCGCCAGCGGCGTTCCGACCTCGCCCAGTTGCAGTCCTATCGGAAAGAGCTGCCGGCGCGCGAGCAAAATCCCCGATTGGCGGGTGTTTTCGCCGAAGCGCTGATCGAACTGGGTGCGCATGATGAAGCGCGAAACTTCATCGAGACACAACTCGACGCAGAATGGGATTCACGACTTGTCGGCCTTTACGGGCGGACCCAGGGCGGTGATCTCAGCGCACGCCTGGCCCGCGCCGATCAGTGGTTGCAGCAGCACCGTGATGATCCCCAGTTGCTGCTGGCGCTGGGCCGGATGTGCCTGGAACAGCGCCAGTGGGGCAAGGCCCAGAGTTATATGGAATCCGCTCTGTCGCTTGAAGACAGCCGTGAAGTGCGCCTCGAACTGGCCCGCCTGTTCGAGCAGACCGAGCGCGCTGACGAGGCGATGCAGCAGTATCGGGCGACGGCGGGGAAGCCTGACTGAGGTTCGATTCGGCGCTGTGAAGTATTGGCTAGCCGATCAAAGGGCTTGTTTATTGCTTCGATAGAAGTTTAGCAAGCCTATTCATGGGGATTTACCTTTGTCCGCCCAACGTCGAAATTCACCGAAACAAAGCGTCCGGTGGAATGACCAATTAACTAACACGATCATGTGGCCACCGCTGCGGATTGCGCGCATTGTGAATGACGGCCAAAACGTGAACCAAATCATTCTTGACCGTGTAAAAAACTCTATATGGAAACCGTGGCAAAAGTGTGCGACGTACGCCCGGAATAATTACTGCGTATAAAAGAGGGACATGCTCAAGGCGTTTAAGTTGGAGTTCAAAAGCTAGCTCAAATTCAGAGCCCAGCCCTTTGCTTTGTTCCTCATACCAATCGAATGCTTCGCCAATTTCGCGAACAGCCCACCGGAAAACTTCAAGCGGTACGCCACGCTCCGCTTTTTAAATGCGCTTTAACCTGATCCCAGGAATAACCGGCCTCCGTGTTTCGCTCAAAGTCGGCCAAACGCGCTTCGTGTTCGGTTTTTAGTTCGGGCGAAACCTAAATAGCGTGCGGGACGGCAGCAATGCTTTCCCAAATCACTTCGACGAGATGAATGCGCTCCTGCACGGGCAGTTCCAAGATGTCGGCAACAGAAATTTTGCTCATGGAACGTAGATTACCACGGACGCTGTTTTGCGCGTTAATCGGGATAGGAAGAGCCTCACGGCCCCTCCCTTCCACACCTCTGGACGTGCTAAGGAAACACTGAATAAGTAGCAAAAGAAGTGAACGATCTTTTAGTCATGTCATCAAAGAAATGGGATCGATCACGGGGGTTAAGACGATGAAGC
>JAYSZS010000064.1:0-2365 GCA_043737935.1 Propionivibrio sp.
AGGAAAGTCCATTCGCTGGCCCAGACCATCAAGTCGCCAGCCGGGTCGAAATCCTTTGCCGGAATGCTCCGCCGGGCTACGGCCAGCACGCGCAGTGCCTGGTTGGCAAGCGCTTCGTTTTCGCGCTCGATCAGGCGGCGGGAGGCTTCGTCCATGGGCAGTAAAGCCTTCGCAGCGAGCCAACGGGTAGCCCGCCCAAGCAGCACGTCCGGAGCGCCCTTGATGAGCATTTCAATTGATTCTCCGGAAGGGTGGAAGGTGGCCATGAACTTGTACGCCGAATCGAACGGGATTTCAGCAATACGTGGCTGCCGTTCCAGTTCGGTTTCGGGATCAAGACTGCCTTTCTGCGCCAGCACCCACAGCGCTCCTTCGGTCGGATCGCCAATCAACTGGCCATCACGCACGCGCGAGTCGGTGCATAAGGCCATGGGCAGCAGCAGCGGGCGAAGATCCATCCCGGGTGCCGCATGTATTTCCCCATCGGCCCGATAGCCCTCGCCACTGACCGAAAAACCCTGCCCGGCAAACCAGCCGGCACGGGCGGTCATCTGGTTCAGGGTCAAGGTACCGGTCTTGTCCGAACAAATCACCGTGGTCGAGCCCAACGTTTCTACGGCGGAGAGCTTTTTTAAAATGGCGCGATTCTTTGCCATGCGCCACATGCCGAGGGCCAGGGTGACGGTTACCACCGCCGGCAGGCCCTCGGGAATGGCAGCAACCGCCAAAGCGACGGCGGTCATCGCCGCCTCGGTCATCGGCTGGCCGCGCAGATAATCGACCAGGAAAATGATCGCCACCACGAACCCGGCGATAACGGCCAGTTTCTTGCCTAGCGTATCGAGTTGGCGTTGCAGCGGGGTTTCTCCTTCCTCCGCGCTGGCAATCATTCCTGCCAGCTTGCCCATTTCACTTTGCATGCCGGTTTCGGTGATCAGTAATTCGGCCCTGCCGCGGGTAAGCACCGTATTCATGAACAGCACGTTCAGGCGATCGCCGAGCGGCAGGTTATCGCTGTCAAGCACCTGCACACTCTTGCCGACGGCGTGCGATTCTCCGGTGAGCGCCGCTTCATCCGCCTCCAGATTGTGCGCGGCCAGCAGCCGACCATCGGCCGGAACACGGTCTCCGGCTTCCAGCAACACAATGTCGCCCGGCACCAGTTGCCCGGCATCAATGTCGGAAACCAGACCGTCACGACGCACGCGGGCATGCGCCGCCAGCATCTCCTTGAGTGCCGCCAGGGTACGTTCTGCGCGATGTTCCTGCCAGAAGCCGAGACCGGCATTGAGCAGCACGACGAGCAGAATTACCCCTGCATCCTTGAGATCACCGATGGCCCAGGCCAATCCCGCCGCAAAAAGTAGCACGATGACCAGAAAATTTCTGAACTGATCGACGAATTTAAGCCAGAGCGGGCGTTGCACGGCCTCAGCCAGCCTGTTCTCCCCGAATTGAGCGAGTCGCTCGGCTGCAGCGGCTGTGCTCAAGCCTTCAGCAGGAACGACAGCCAGCGAAAGTGCAGCTTCGCTGGCTGAAAGGGTATGCCAGGGGCGATGTTCGATGTCCATGAGCTAAAGTTATCCTAATCCGGTTTCGGCTGAAATCACAACTGCAGGGTCTAATTGGTTTAACAGTCCTCACTCGATCCGGTGCACCAAAGGTATTTCCTTCGCGCAAAAGACGGAATCCGACTTCGCCTGTCTGATCGGAAGTATAAAAGATCTGCTTGATAGACGTACTGGATTTTGCTCCAAGCCCGGAATGAGCGCGAAGCCTGGCCGCAGGCCACGGCAATTCAAAGAGTTAGCGCCAGAACAAATCTATCGTGACGCTAATGGACAAGATCGTGCATCCAGTGCTTGAGGCCTAAGCGACCAGTGCCGGCTCACTGTGTGCCAGGTTGCCATCGGCGTTTCGATATCGAGCATCACACTTAAGACCTTTTTCTGTAGTTTCGGGTTGGCAATGTCATCGAGCAAATGGCCGGTGCGCTTCGGGTCGAGTTCGTATTGACCGGAGGGGATGCGAACAGCTTAGTCCCGCATGTCATCGCAGAACTCGAGGATGACTTTGTCGAAACGGTTGAGCTCGGTGCCCAGCCGGTTAACGAAGTCGTTACGCCTCAGCGACTGAGAAAAATCAAAAAACCACCGCAAAGACGCAAAGGTGCAAAGAAAGCGCAAAGTTAACCCATGGCTTGTAAAGCATTCTTTGCGTCACCTTGGCCACTGTGCGCCTCTGCGGTGGGGGTTAAAGCATTTATTCAAAGCCTCTCAGCGTTTCGAGTTCGCTCAGGTCGAAGCGCCGTCCATAAGCAGCGCGATTGCAACAACGCGAGTCCTGGCTTCAGGGCTGTCAGAGG
>JAYSZS010000065.1:0-5697 GCA_043737935.1 Propionivibrio sp.
TGCCGTCACGCCGGACCTTCTTCGAGCTTTTGTGGGCGTTGATTCACTATCTGCCGTTCGATGACTGGAATCACTTGATGCGCTTAATGGGAAAAAGTCCAGACCCCGTACCACACGATACCGGCTGAAATAACCTCCTTTCGCTTTCTTGTCCTTTAACTGCACCGTTCGCGATCAGGCATGATTTTTAAAATGAGAATTGCTGCGATCTCCAGCATCGCGGCCTTGTCCGGGAAGGGGATGTGGTAGAACACGCAGCGGCGCACGAAGGCGTCGGGCAGGTTCTTCTCGCTGTTGCTGGTCAGCACGACGACCGGCCGGAAGTCCGGGTCGGCTTCAATGGTGCGCATTTCGAGTTCCGGGATGCGGAAATACTGGCGTTCGATCTCGTTAAGGATGTCGTTGGGAAAATCCCGCGGCGCCTTGTCGATTTCGTCTCACCACCGACTGGCGCGGCTGGCGGTGATCGGGCAGCAGATCGGCGACCTCGCTGCCGGATCGGGAGCGCAGGATCGCCTCGCCGAAGGCGTTGAAACTCAGATAGTCCTTGTTCTCCCGGCTCATGGCGGGATCGTGGGCGGCGTGAAAGCGGCGCAGGTTGTCGAATTGATAGAAAAGATCGCGAGCCGCACTGGTCGATTTGGTTTCGAACCTGAGCAGCGGAAGTTCACCCTGGCTCATCTGCGCACCGAGCATGCAGGCCAGGTGGCGGGCGTAGGTGGTCTTGCCGGTGCCCGGCTCGCCGGTCAGTAGCAGCGGTTGGTTGAGCTGGATGGCGACCTCGGCGGCGATTTCCAGGTTGGCGTGGGAAATGTAGCAGTCCTTGTTGTCGAGCATGGTCATGAGGTCTCCTGGGTCCGGGTCAGCCCGGTGTGGCGAGGCGGTCGCGCAAGTCGTCCATGGTCCACAGCGGGCGTTCGGCGAACATCTGGTTGATGATAGCCTTGAGGCGTGTTCCGAAAAGATGCTTGACAGATTCGTGGTTCAGCCAGTTCTCGATGTCCTCGCGGGTGATCGGCGGCAATTCCGGCAACTTGACGATCTCCGGCGCCAGCCCGACGGCCGGTACGGGCGGGTTGAACCAGGACACTTCCTCCAGGATACGCTGGCGCTCGCTCGCCAGCGCCGGCGCTGCCCTCGTCTATGGCATAGCGAACGCAGGCGATAAGCACGAAGAGGTGGCGGGCCGGTTTGTCCAGCCAAGTGCCCAACCAGGCGGCAGCGTTGTCCAGGGAAAGGCGCTCCTTGCCGCGGATCACCTCGCTGGTCGGTTCCAGCGCGAGGATGAAAATGCGCCGCTGATGGGCCGTCATCCAGCGCTGCAGGTCTCGCCAGGAATCGAGATCCGGATTCAGCACCCCGTCGCGAAGGCCGCGCAGGATCGAAATCCCGAGGGTTTCCGGCGTAGCCAGCGACAGCTTGCCACCCACCGGTACCAGCGCCACCTGCTCGGGCGTCACGCCAGAGATCTGGTTGCGCATCTCATAATCGCGCACCCGCTGCAAGAAGCCACGATGCCCCTCACGCTTACCGCCGGGCAGAACGCAGAGAATGCCTGCGCCAGGCCGGGCGTGCTTGACCCACTGGCGCATCTTCTCGGTGAACAGGTCGCACACGTCCTCACGGTCGCAAAGGTGTATCAGGTGGTCGAGCCGATCAGCCAGCTCGGCCGCGCTGACCGGAGCTACGACCATCGCGGGCACAGCGCTCAACGCCGGCGTGGCCTCCGGCCCGTCGACCGGCACGGCCTTGCGGACAAACTGCTTGAGGTGCTCGCGCACGAGATCGGTAAACTGCTGGTCGTGGAGAAAGTCATTGAGGCCGAAGCGCAGGGACCCGTCGGCCGCCCGCGAACCGGCGACAAAGGCCTTGAGGCGACTATACTGCTCCTTCTTGTCTTGCTCCTGCGGATCGTCGACGTCCATCTGCGGCGGGCGGGCGTAACGGTAGATCCACACCTCCCGTCCGGCGGTGGACGCGTCCTCGAGTTACCAGACGGTCCATGAGGCGTAAACGGTGCCGTCGACCTGCCGGTTTTCTGGCGGCAGCGGCGTGCCGAGGCGCCCCCACAGCAGCACGATCGTCAGGTCGCACTCGCGCGGCAGTGGCAGATAGGCATTCACCGAATCCTGCGGTGGCCGGCCGCCACTGAGGGGAACGGCGGCGCCCTCGGTATCCCAGGCACCACCTCCAGCGCGCAACGCTCAGCCACCAGCGGATCGACGTTGAGTGCGTCAACTACCTCGCGAACGATCTGGCGCTGTGGCCCGACATCGCCGGGTGAAGACAGGAACAGTCGCAGAATGCGCTTGTTTACCGGCACGACATCAACCTCGCTTCAGCGCACAACCCGGATGGTTATGCAATTTCTCAGTTTAGTCCGATCGGGGTGACCAGCTGAAGTATAGGGGCGAAAAAAGACAAGAATTCCAATGGGCTTTCGAGAAGTATGGCTGACGCCGGGCGCAGCCGTCAATCGCCGATTCTGGGCTGGCATGCACGGGATTTGCAGAAAGGCCTGCCTACTGAAAACGAACTTTTCCTTGGGTTTGCAACAGATGCGTAAGCGATTGCCGTTGCCGTGAAAAAGATCGGGGCGCTGAGAGGCTAAACCGCTCTCTGGCTCAGGCAGGCGACATAGAGCATTGGCCAGTGTTGCGCCCAGCTGGCCATCGGCTCGCGGGTAAAGCCGCTCTTGGCGTACTGCTGCCAGCGACCGATGACGTAGCAGAGCAGGATATTCGCCAACCCGCCAAAATCGGCGTTGGCGGAGATCTGTTCCTGGGTCTCGGCAACGCGCAGCGCCTGTTTGAGCGCGGCTTCAATCCTGTCGAGCAACTGGTTGATGCGCGCCTGCAGACGCTCGTTTTCGTTGACCAGCGCGTCGCCGATCAGCACCTTGGTCATGCCACGATTGCGCTCGGCAAAGTTGAGCAGTAGCGCCAGGATATGCTCGACCTGTTGCAGACCCTGCACTTCCTCGGCGGAAATCTGGTTGATCACACCGAACAGGCTGCTATCAATGAATTCGATCAGCCCCTCGTACATCTGCGCCTTGCTGGCAAAGTGGCGATAAAGCGCTGCTTCCGAGCACTCGAGCCGGGCGGCAAGGGCAGCCGTAGTGATTTTCTCCCCTTTCGGGTTTTCCAGCATCGCGGCCAGCGTTTGCAGGATCAGCAATCTTTTTTCGCCCGGCTTGGCCATGGTCTTACCCCCTGAATTGTTTGTTCAGCCAGTCAGATTATAGCCGCCCAAGCCGCTTCGGCAAGTCGAGAACCGAAGCGAGTTGTACGTCGACATAAGGCGGGCGACGTGTGCAGGCGCTCACCCACGCGGTTTTCATGCGCAGACGTTTTGCCGTTTTCAGATTGGGTAACGTGTCCTCGACCATGATGCACGAACGCGGGTTGAGTTGCTCGTTGTGCAGCAGGCGAAGAAATCCGCCGATCGCCGGCTTGGCCTCAAAGCGCAGGCGCTCGACCGTGTAAACGCTGTCGAAGCAGCGGCGGATGCCGATAATCGCCAGCACCGCCTCGGTGTAGTTGTGCGGCGCGTTGGAGAAAATGATCTTGCGACCCGGTAGCCGGCGCAGCATGGCGTGCAGGCCGCGCTCGGCAATGATCGAATGCTCGAGATCGGGAAACTGGTGGGTATGGTGCAGAAAGTGGTGCGGATCGGTGCCATGGTGGCGCATCAGTCCGCGCAGAGTGGCGCCGTAGCGCTGCCAGTAGTGCAGCCGGAGACGGGTGGCCTCGTCTTCATCAACGTTAAGATGCTGGCAGATATAAGCCGTTATCGAACGGTTGAGATGCGGGAAAATATGCGGGTTGGCGTTGTGCAGCGTATTGTCGAGATCGAAAAGCCAGGTGCGCGATCGCTCGCTCATCAATGCGACTTGATCATGGTGCCGACCCCGCGTTTGGTGAGGATCTCCAGCAGCAAGGCATGTTCGACACGTCCGTCGATGATGTGCACGCTCTTCACGCCATTGCGCGCGGCATCGAGCGCCGAGCTGATTTTTGGCAGCATGCCGCCGAACAGCGTGCCGTCGACGAGCATCTCGTCGATCTGCTTGGGGGTGACGTTGGTGATCAGTTTTCCGTCCTTGTCGAGCACGCCCGGCGTGTTGGTCAGCATTACCAGCTTATCCGCTTTGAGTATTTCGGCGATCTTGCCGGCGACCACGTCGGCGTTGATATTGTACGTCTCGCCGCCCTTGCCGACGCCAATCGGGGCAATCACCGGAATGAAGCCCCCCGCTTCAAGGTGGCCGATCAGCGACGGGTCGATTTGCGTGATGTCGCCGACCTGGCCGACGTCGATCAGGTCTCCCGGCTTATCCATGTTCGGCAGCATGAGTTTTTTGGCGCGGATGAAATTGCCGTCCTTGCCGGTCAGGCCGACAGCCCTGCCGCCAGCCTGATTGATCAGATTGACCACATCCTTGTTGACCTGGCCGCCAAGCACCATTTCGACAATTTCCATCGTTTCGGCATCGGTAACGCGCATGCCCTGGATAAACTCGCCCTTCTTGCCGACACGGGCCAGCAGATTCTCGATCTGCGGGCCACCGCCATGCACCACCACGACATTCATGCCGACCAGCTTCAGGAGTACCACGTCGCGCGCGAAGTATTGCTTGAGATGCTCGTCGACCATGGCGTTGCCGCCGAATTTGACGACAATGGTCTTGCCATGAAAGCGTTTGATGTAAGGCAGCGCCTCGGCGAGGATCGCAGCTTCGTCGGAGGGTGTAATCGAGCGTGCGGTCATGGTGGACATCCTGGATAACAAACGCCCGATTTTACGCGGCAGCCGAGCAAATACAAAGGCCGAAAGCCCCGTGTCTCAGGTAAATTTGTTCTCACAATCCTCCGTCATTCCGGCGGAAGCCGGAATCCAGATTCGTTAATCTGATCAAGAGGTTAAAAGAACGGTTTGATCAACGAACTGGATTCCGGGTCAACCCCGGAATGACGGTATTTCAATGCGTTAGCGGTAGAACAAATTAACCCTGCCCCGCGACTGGCGAGGCCTTCGGCCATCGAAGCCAGTATGAGTTAGCGACTCATTCGATAGTCAATCGTTTGCTCGCACTGGCGGCTTTTTTCGGCAGCGTCAATTCCAGCACGCCATCGTTGAGGCGGACGGCAGCTTTGGTGTCGTTGATGTCCTGCGCCAACTGGAAGGAGCGCGAAACCTTGCCGAAATAACGCTCTGAGCGCAAGACACGTTGTCCATCCTTGACTTCCTTCCCCTGCTTGACTTCAGCGGTGATCGTCACCTGATTGCCATCCACCTGGACATGGATGTCTTCCTTCTTGACACCCGCCATTTCGGCGTAGACGACAAAGGCTTCAGGCTGTTCGCTAACATCAATCCTGATCGCCGGTGTATTGACCTCCGTGTTCATATCTATGGGGCGGACAAAAAAGCCGCGAAACAGATCGTCGAGCGGATCGAAACGAGTCAATTTGTTCATGATTTCCTCCGTATGAGTTTGGGTTATCGGGCTCTTGCCCATCACTGATGTAGGGTGTGACTGAGTATTTTCAAGAGCCGTTTTCCATGAACAGGACATAAGCGGATCTAGGAAATCACCGAACAAGTCATCGCAGCCAGGCGGCGGCAAAAAATTTGGACGACATTGTGAAGCAAAAGCAGTTTTTATCGAATAAACGAGCGTTCTGTGGTCAG
>JAYSZS010000066.1:0-5692 GCA_043737935.1 Propionivibrio sp.
ACGCAACTGCTCGCCACACTCACCGCAGCACCCTACACATACACCTGGAACAACGTCCTGCCGGGCAACTACACGATCATCGCCAAAGCCACCGACGACAAAGGTGCTGCGACGAGTGCACAGGCGGTGATTTCGGTTGGTGGCACGGCGGTGTCGATCACCTCACCGATGAATGGACAAGCGTTCATTGCACCCGCGAGCTTCACTTTAACCGCTACCGCGTCAACATCTGTGGGCACCATCACCTCAATCGAATACCTCGATGGTACGCAATCGCTCGGCACCTTTACTGGAAGCCAGACGCCGTTTACCGCCACGCTACCGCTGACGGGGGTGACCATCGGCATGCACAGCTATTCTGCAAAGACGACCACGAGTAGTGGCGGTATCGTCACCAGTGCGCCCGTGTCGGTCACCGTTGCCGCCGGGCCGACCGTAAGCCTCGCCTCTCCGGGCAATAACAGTGTGGTCGTACCACCCGGCATCGTTCGCCTTTCTGCCATCGCCGACGGTGCCGGTGCGACGGTGTCCAGGGTGGACTACTTCAATGGCACGACCTTGATCGGCACGGCAACAACACCGCCGTTCGACTTTGCATGGGCCAACGTAACGGCGGGCAGCTATGTATTGAAAGCACGCGTGACCAGCAGTGCGAATCTCAGTTCAGACTCAAGCGCCGTCAGCGTCAACGTCATGAACGCACCCACAGTTACTGTGGATGCGGGGCAAAATGGCCGCACCGTAAATGAGGAGTCAACCCTGATCACCGGTACCGTACAGACCCCGCCCAATTCCGCCGTCACCGTCAACGGGTCATTGGCGACCGTAACCGATGATGGCAAATTCTTCGTCAACGACCTGCCGCTGGTCGAAGGTGCCAACGCGATCACAGTCAAGGTCACTACCCAGGACGGCCAGACCAGCAGCCAGACGCTTAACGTGAATCGCACGGGCAGCGCTGGCTTCAAGGTGTCGGTAGAGCCGGCAGACGGCTTCGCACCGCTCGCCGTCAGGATCAAGGTCGAAGACCTAGGCCCAGCGCCGCTCACGCATGGGTTCGAGCGCATCGAGTTCGATCTCAATGGCGACGGCACACCGGACTACATCGCGACCAGTCTGGACACCGCCAATTTCACTGCCACCTTTCAGACGGGAATGGCGACCATCCGCGTCACGATCAAGGCGCGCGATGTCAACCAGAATCTGGTGACGATATACACCACCGAGCGGCGCATTTATGCGTTCGATCCGATTGCGCGCTACAACATGGTGAAGGGTGTTTATGCCGATATGCTGGCGCGGCTGACGGTCGGTAGCGTCGATCAGGCGGTGGGGCTGATCACTGATACGACGCGGGAGCAGTTTCGGGCTTTCTTCAATTCGCGCGGGGCGAATCCTACGGCGGATGTCGCAGCGCTGGGGCAGTTATCGTCGGGAACGGTCAGTAACGGCCATGCCCAATTGTTGATTACACGAGACGAAGCCGGTAACAAAATCGGCTATTACCTATATTTGGTGCGGGATGGCGATGGCATCTGGCGCATTGACGGAATGTGAGGAGATGATGAAAACAACTCGGTCGGGTATTCTCCGGTTTCTCTCGACAATTGCGCTCACGCTATTAATCGGCGGTTGCGGCGCACGCACGATTGTGGATGAAAGCGGCAAGCCGTTGGCGGGTGTACATGTCGTCGCGACCTACTGGGGAGAGGGGATGTATTTGGCCGGTACACGCGTCTCCTGCTTTCGTGTGGAGGCGCTTGTCACTGGCGCGGAAGGCAGTTTCGATTTCCCGTTCTTCTCCGGGAACTTCAATCCGATGGTGCCAAAGCGCACGCGAGACATCGGTTATTTCAAGGCCGGTTACGAGTTGGTGCCGAATCAGAAAGACTTTGCTGATCCGGTGAAAATGCGACCGTTTTCGTGGGATGAGAAGCAGCGGTTTGGGAGGGGTTCAGGGCTGCTGGCGTACGGTGACTACAGTGTGTACAACGATCGATCAGGATGCCCGGATTTGAAGAAAAAACTCTATCCGCTGTTGTTGGCTATTCATGCGGAAGCAAAACAAATCGCGAAAACCTATGAAGAGCGACACCGGGTGCTCGACTATGAATATCTAATTGAGATCGGAAAAAGCGCTGACGAAAGTCTGGCGTCGAGAAATTATACGGATGGCAGGATAAGACTTCGCAAAGAAATGGGTCTACAAGGATATGGATACTAGTCTATGAAACGTAACGACAAAATAGTTATTCTCGCCGTTCTCGCACTCTTAGCATTTCCGTGCATTTCCGTTGGATATGAAATTTCCACACATGCCGGGATGTCCAATATTGCTTTTGGAAAGTCGACGTTGTCCTTGGATGCGACCATTGCCCGCCTTGGACTAAGCGATATAAAGCTTCGGGTGGGCAGACTTGGCTCTACTTATCGAGACCTTGCTGATACTAATATAATTAATTCACGTGATGGATTAGAGTTCGAATTCAATAAATTTCCAGTTGACTTAATAACGAATGCAGAGAGTTTCAGCGCCCGCGCCTGGCTCATGCGCGGTGCCGTCCGCGAAGACGATACATCGACATTCGTTTCATACTTGCCTGGCGCGGGAAACTTTCCGACGGATGATCCATACGGCCCCTTCAATCGATTCTGTAATCACTTCTTTGATCCCGTAAATGTTCGAGCACTGACCGGGTTCTGCTTCAACTCGACCCTCGATATGTCCCCCAATTGGGCGATCGGCACAGCAGATGCATTCGCGTCCACCGTGCAACGGCAATCGTTCTATCGCAATCACTTCTCGGTGTTTGCCGCGCGCGAAGCCATGTGGCGCGCGCTCACGTTGCGCGATAAGAATGGGCTCAACATCGCGCTTGGCACGACAACTCCAGCACTTGCATCCGAACGCCTTGCGTATTGGGCGACGACATTCCGCTCCGTGGGCGATGTGGTTCACCTTCTTCAGGATATGGCTCAGCCGCAACACACACGGAATGAAGGGCATCCCTCTGGTGCCGCTGCATGGTATGAGGCATATGCCGACGCGCGGGCGGGTGGGCCGTCAAACAACCCTGCCAGAACGTTCGAGATTGACGCGGGGACATTATCGGTTGCTGCTGGCACGCTGCGCCCACTTGACTACGAATTGCGTGATAGCACAGGAAATTTAGTCGCATATCCGATCCCGCTATTCAATAGTTACACCGACTACTGGACGACCGCGCGTGGAGCGGTGCCGCGCGACGACGCGAGCATCGCCAATGGTCTGGGCCTTGCCGACTACAGCAACCGTGGTTTTCTTACGGTTGGTACGAGTCTAAATGGTGCGACATCGTCGGAGTATCGGTTTCCGCCACGGCTGTCATCCGATCCTACCTACACGCAATCTGATGTTGTCAATCTTTGCGATAGTTCGAGTGCGAATCCCATCAAAGCAAAATATCTCCTTCGCAATGTGGTAGACGTAGCGATGCCATCCACCACAGAAAAAATAAAGCTTCAAAGCCGCTCGGTGTGGAATACAACAGGCGTGTCGTTTTTCACCATGAATCACTGCGTGATGGACGACAACCTGCGGCTGCTGATCCCCCGCGCCGTAGCCTACTCCGCCGGCCTGATCGACTACTTCTTCCGCGGCAAGCTCGACTTCAAGGTGTCCGACGAGAACTTCTACGCCATTGCCGATCACAGCGACGTTCTGGTCAACAACAAAATGACCGGTGGATTCTCGAAGATAAAAGTGAATGTCAAGAACGTCACCGATCCGATCACGCCACCCGGCAGCGCCGTTGCAATCAATCAGGACATGACCAGCGGCAACCTGGTCGCCATCGTTAAATTCCGCCGCAATAATTGTTATCGTGCAGACACCATGCAAGGGCAGCCCGGCGGTCCGGCATATACCAGTGCTTGTCGCAGCGTCGACGAAGAAATCGTCGTTTCAGACATCCTGCCGGTGCCAGCACCCATCAATGCCGATTTTGTAGCCGTGTCCTTTGACTTTAGCGGGAATCGCATTCCAATAAATGCCGTCGATGTGAGCCTTCAAATCGCCTTTCGCGGCACACTCGGCACCGAGCCAGATGCCGTTGCCGTCGAAACAAAAAACATCTCCGAACCGAACTTCTTTTCATTGGCCAATTACACCGACTGCCACATACGCACAGACGGAACGGCAGAATTGGTGACCGGTGCTCCGCAGTCTTTCCAGTTCCGTTTTCATGACCCGGCCACCGATACCGTCCCCGCGACGGATATCGCAACCGCCAACAACGTCCCGGCAGGACGCTTTGCCCGCGTGGCGTTTCTCACCGATAACTTCAGCTATAAGAAGTACATGCGTGCCGATTACTCGTATTCCTTTCCAGTTGCCATGAACGACAACTTCTATCCGGTCGACACTATCAACAACCCCCGGCCTTTTGGGCGAACTCGTCCATTGTTAGGAGGAGCGGGCGACCTCTACGAGCATGACGGCTTTGGTTTTTATCCGGGTTTGGCAACAGATACGGGCAGTACCGGTTCGCAGCGCTGCACGGGTAGTGTGTTCCCGAGCTTTACGACCGTTCCGTATCCACTCACGACGCTGAATTTTTGAACGTCATGCGTGGATATGAGAGTTTATGGGTTCATGTGCTGGTGCGGATTGGCTTGGGCATTGTGTTTTTCGCGTTCGTTGCTATCGATGCGAATGCTGCCGAAAATACGCAAGCAAGAACGGCACCGCCATCTATCCAGTTGTCTGAAGCCGAGTGCAAACAAACAGTCGTAACGCGGCTTGATCGCGAGGAAACGCAGACTACCGAAAGACCGCATTTTTGCTTTGGCACGTTTCGGGCGGAAATTGAAGTCGTTAGGGTGTGTGCACGTTATAAGTTTGATTTCAATAAGCCCTGCATGGACGACAGCTACTACCCCCTGCTAGTGGCTGCATCGAATCGATCTGTTCCCATGATTAAGGCACTGCTGGATGCGGGCGCGAATATAAAAATACGAGACGAGGCTGTCGGCTCGGCACTGCATGCTGCAATCCACTCCTGTCGATTGGAATTCGAAAAGCGGCGTGAGGATTGTGAGAGTACCCTGCGCTTTCTGGTTTCGAAGGGGGTCGACATCAATGCCACCGACCTTCATGGTCAGTCGCCGCTCTGGTTAGCAATTGGCAACGAGACCCTCATGGAAATTCTCATTTCGCTCGGTGCTAATCAAAATCAATACTGGCGATTCATGACGCCGCTCGATTACGCGTATGAAATGAAATATTCACGCACAATCTCCCTGTTGGAATCTCGTCGCGCATTGCGCGGCAACATGTTCAATTCCATTATGCGAAGCGTAAACAGGGCGATTGACTACTATAGTCATCCGCACTGGGGATCGTAGTGAGGGCGGAGTTGCTGAACGCCGGTGTTCAGGCCCCATAAATTTTAATGCCCTGTTCCCACGGGGCACCGTTTTTGCGTCAGTAACATTGGCATGGCAAGCAGTTGATTTTCCTTGACGAATCAACAGCTTTCGCGTAACTTCCGCCGTGCAGTCGCATTCGCAGGTGTATGCAGTTAATTAGTGCCGAAGTACTCGCCCGATTTCTGGGCCCGATTCTTTGTACCATTTACGCTACCTGATGTTGTAAGGCTGCCTTTCCGCTGGGGAGTTTCCCGGTGTTTATTTTTAAGGAATTTACATGAGT
>JAYSZS010000067.1:0-5688 GCA_043737935.1 Propionivibrio sp.
ATAATCAAGCCAAGTTGACGGCTTCCGGTAATGATCCTTGAGTGTCAAGGAGCGTCCGCAATCTGCTCTGTTGATGTCGGTGTTGCGGAAGGCCGGCAGCGTTCGCTCGCTGCAGCCAGCCCGGTCAAAGAAAAGAATCGGTACACAAACCCGCCACAGTGTTGACCTCAAATCAAATAAAGAGGGCCGATGAATTTTTATTGCAGATGTGGCAAAATGTCGCACCATTGGTAATTCTAAAAAAGTATGGGAGGAATAAACTTGAGCATATCAAAAAACCGCAACCCGCGAGCCTGGCATTCTTATTGTGCCAAGACGACCCACTCTCTGTTTGCCCTCCTTGCCGGGCTGCTTCCAGCGCTGGCCAGAGCTGATTTTGCGCTGAATCTACCGACGCCGGCTACGGGCGTCGCTCAGGATATTTACGACCTGCATACATTGATTCTCTGGATCTGCTGCGCGATCCTGGTTGTTGTGTTTATTCCGATGGCCATAGCCTTGCTTAAGCACCGAAAATCTGCAGGGTATCAGGCGGCAAAATTTCACGATAACCTCGCTGTAGAAATCATCTGGACCGTCATCCCTATCCTGATCCTGGTAAGCATGATTTGGCCAGCAACCAAGCTGGTGGTGTCGATGAAAGATGTCAGCAAGTCGGATCTGACAATCAAAGTAACCGGATACCAGTGGAAGTGGGAATACGAATATCTCGGCGACGACATCCGCTTCATGAGCAATTCTTCAACGCCGCAAGCGCAAATTGATGGTGAGCAGCCCAAGGGGGAACACTATCTTCTTGAAGTTGACCGCCCGCTGGTGGTACCTGCTGGCAAGAAGGTCCGCTTGGTACTGACCTCCAACGATGTAATTCACGCATGGTGGGTTCCTGCCTTTGGCGTCAAGCAGGATGCCATACCCGGCTTCATCCGCGACGCCTGGTTCAAGGTCGACCAACCGGGCACCTACCGTGGCCAGTGCGCCGAGTTGTGCGGCGTTAAACATGGCTTCATGCCGGTCGTCGTGGATGTGGTAACCCCTGAGAAATTCGACGTCTGGAAGCAGGAGCAGAAAGCCCTGGTTGCCGCTGCGGCTGCCAACACGGGCAAGACGTACCCGCTGGCTGATCTGAAAGAGATCGGTGAAAAGGTCTACACCGCCAATTGCGCGGCTTGCCACCAGGCCAACGGCGTGGGAATTCCTGGCGCTTTTCCTGCGCTCAGCGGCTCAAAGATTGCTACTGGCGATGTGGCAGGACATATCGACATCATTCTCAATGGCAAACCGCCAACGTCCATGGCCGCCTTTGGCAAGCAATTGTCCGATCTTGATATCGCCGCAGTCGTTACCTATGAACGCAACAACTGGGACAATAAAACGGGTCAATTAGTACAGCCGGTCGATATCGCCGCCCGGCGCAAGTAAGAAGGAGTCAGAAAATGAACACAACCACTGTTAACGACGCCGCGGGCCACCACGATCACGATCACGATCACGCCCCTGAAGGTTTGATGCGCTGGCTGACCAGCACCAACCACAAGGACATCGGTACCCTGTACCTGTGGTTCAGCCTGTTCATGTTTTTCTTCGCCGGTGCGCTGGCCATGCTGATACGTGCCGAACTGTTTCAGCCTGGCCTGCAATATCTCCAGCCCAACGTCTTTAACCAGCTCACTACGATGCACGGCCTGATCATGATTTTCGGAGCCATCATGCCTTCGCTGGTTGGTTTCGCCAACTGGCAGGTGCCGCTGATGATCGGCGCCCCCGACATGGCTTTCCCACGCCTCAACAACTGGAGTTTCTGGCTGCTGCCGGCTGCAGGCACGCTCCTCATCGCTACATTTTTCGTTCCTGGCGGCGCGATTGCCGGTGGCTGGACAATGTACCCTCCACTCTTCATGCAGGGTGGCATTTCCTATGACATTACTATTCTGGCTGTGCACATCCTGGGCATCTCCTCGATCATGGGTGCAATCAACATCATCGTCACCATACTCAACATGCGCGCTCCGGGAATGACCTTGATGAAGATGCCCTTGTTCGTCTGGACCTGGCTGATCACAGCCTTCCTGCTGGTGGCCGTGATGCCGGTGCTGGCCTGTGCAATTACCATGCTGCTGACCGACCGGAATTTCGGCACCCATTTCTTTGACGCTGCCGGTGGCGGCGACCCGGTCATGTTCCAGCACATCTTTTGGTTCTTCGGCCACCCCGAGGTGTACATCATGATTCTGCCGGCCTTCGGCATTGTCTCGACCATCCTCCCGACCTTTGCCCGCAAGCCGCTGTTCGGCTATGTTTCGATGGTTTATGCGGTGGCCTCGATCGCCATTCTTTCCTTTATCGTGTGGGCGCACCACATGTTCACCACCGGCATGCCGCTTGGTGGACAGCTCTTCTTCATGTACGCCACCATGCTGATCTCGATTCCCACGGGAATCAAGGTCTTCAACTGGGTAGCGACCCTTTGGCGCGGCTCGATTACACTCGAAACACCCATGCTCTTTGCACTGGCTTTTGTCATCCTGTTTACACTCGGAGGCTTCAGTGGACTTGTGCTGGCACTGGTGCCCGTGGATATCCAGTTGCAGGACACCTATTACGTGGTCGCCCATTTCCACTACGTACTTTTCTCAGGTTCTGCAATGGCTATCATGGCCGGCGTGTATTACTGGCTACCGAAGTGGACTGGCCACATGTACGATGAAAAGCTGGGTAAGGTGCACTTCTGGGTGACCGCGATTGCCTTCAACATCACTTTCTTCCCGATGCACTTTCTTGGTCTGGCCGGGATGCCGAGGCGAATTCCCGACTATGCGCTGCAGTTCGCCGATTTCAATGCAATTGCCAGCGTGGGCGGCTTCCTTCTTGGTGCCAGTCAACTGCTGTTCCTGTACATTGTGGTCAAATGTGCGCGCGGTGGCGTAGCGGCTGGCAACCGGCCATGGGAGGGTGCCGATACTCTCGAATGGACACTCAGCTCACCGCCTCCATACCACTCATTCGTCACCCCACCGTTGGTGAAGTAGGCCAAGGGAGATCAACATGCAAACACATACCAACAACGCCTATTACGTACCACCACCCTCGATCTGGCCGCTCGTTGGGTCGATCGCCCTGCTTACCCTGGCTATAGGCTTTGCTCTTTTGCTCAACAAGACGGCTATCGGTCCCTATGTCATGGCCCTCGGCGCCGGGATTTTGCTGTTCATGCTATTTGGCTGGTTTGGCAACGTCATCAATGAAAGCCTGTCAGGCAAGTATGCGGGGCAGGAAGACGCCTCGTTTCGTTGGGGCATGATGTGGTTCATTTTTTCCGAGGTCATGTTTTTTGCCGGCTTCTTTGGTGCACTTTTCTATGTCCGCATTATCGCGGTGCCGATGCTGGCAGACGCGCAGATCTTGTGGCCGGGTTTTGCTGCGGCCTGGCCGACGGCCGGGCCGGGCTTGAAAACCGTCATCACGCCCGTACACGCCTGGGGCATCCCGGCGCTCAATACACTGATCCTGTTGACCTCTGGAGCGACCTTGACCTGGGCGCACTGGGGGCTCCAGAAGGGCAAGCGACTGCAACTCAAGCTTGGCCTGGCGCTGACTATCGCCCTGGGTATCCTGTTCATCGGCCTGCAGTGGTATGAATATGTAATCCTGGATTTCACACTCCGCGACGGGATCTTCGGCGCCACCTTTTTCATGCTGACCGGTTTTCATGGTTTCCACGTGATACTGGGGACAGTCATGCTCATCATCATTTTTTTTCGTTCGCTGGCTGGCCACTTCACGCCAGGACGACATTTTGCATTCGAGGCGGTCGCCTGGTACTGGCACTTTGTTGACGTGGTCTGGCTGCTACTGTTCATTTTTGTCTATATTTTGTAGGTTCCAGAAAACACTTTACCCACTTCCGTACCCTGTTGCTTTCAACGCCATGTCATTTCAAACTTCGCTTGATATGACTCACCGGAGAACCTGTCTTGAGGATGCATTACAGTTATATGATCTTTGTTAGCAGCCTCTTTGCGGTGGTTTTCGTGATCATGATTATTTCACTGGTCAAGCACCGCCAAATTTGCGGTCACTCGGCTACAAAGTTCTCCGGGCCGACCGGAACAGTGCAATGGTTATGGGCGCTGGTCCCATTCGTCATCCTGGCCTGCATTGACGTGGCGCTGATCAACCTTCCCGACGATCGCACCTCGCCAGCGCCGAAAAAAATAGAACTGGCGATCGCTCAGGAACTGCCATCCAGCTTGCCTGAAATAGCGAATAATACGCCAGTGGCTGGCTTTGAAATTAGTAATGACTTATCAAGTTCACCGAACAGGCAGCAGGCACTCAGATGACACCCATGGTCAACCTTCCACCGGAAGAACTTGCTCGCCGCAGTGAAGCCAATCGGCGCGTGGGATTGATTCTCGCCGCCGTTGCCCTGGCTATTTTTCTCCTGACTATGTTTTTAAGAAACTGAGCGATGTCCGCATCCGTCAATAGTGCGATGCCCGCGCCAAGCCACCGTAAGCTGCTGATCAAGCTGCTTGCTGTGATCGCTCTTGCGTTTGCTTTCGGTTTTGCCTTGGTGCCGATCTACGATGTGTTTTGTCAGGTGACCGGTCTCAATGGCAAAACGGGCGGAGCAAAACCCGGCAGCCTTGGTATTTCAGGCATCAGCAATCCGGTCAAGGCGCCGCCTTCCAGCATCGATAGAAGCCGCACTGTGACGGTCGAATTCATTGGCACCGTAATGCCCGGTCTGCCCTGGGAAATTACGGCCTTGACGTCGAGCCTCGACCTGCACCCGGGCGAACTGCATCAGACCAAGTTCCGCGTGCACAACCTTTCGGACAAAACCATCGTCGGGCAAGCCATCCCCAGCGTTTCCCCGGGCATGGCAGCGCAACATTTCGAGAAGCTCGACTGTTTCTGCTTTGAGCAACAGACCCTGTCACCCGGTGAATCAAAGGAAATGCCGCTGACCTTCATTGTCAAGCCAGAATTGGACAAGGATATTCGTACGATTACCCTGGCTTATGCATTCTTCATTGTAGCCGACACGAAATCAGCGGCGAAAAATCTGGCATTACGCTGATTGTGTCATTGGAGAATGTTGATGGATGCAAGCTGGCTGAAGAGGTATTTGTCCAAGCGTCAACACTTCGTTACCCAGGGAACGGCTTGATGCTCTTGCTAAATCAACCGGTCGCTATCGGGGTTCCTTATTGTTCGCTACCGGCCCTAGCCGGCAATCAAACCAAAGCGATAACCAAGCATCAGCAGCACGAAGAGCGCGATCGACAGGCTGATGCGCAAGGTCAGTGCTTTCACTGTACGGTCACCTGTACCCTGATCCCGGTAAAGAAAGAAAAGACCGGAAAACAGGCTGCCTATCACGCCAACCAACATGAGCAGGATGATGAGCTTAAACATGGCTGACTCCAATAAGGTGAACGTCAATTATGCGCGCACCGGCGAGGTGGCGGCAACATCTACTGCACGCGAACTCGCACAAAAAAAGTCTGCGTTTCGTTTTCAGCCACGTCTGTTGCCTACGCTGGCTGCCGCGCTGCTCTTGCCACTCTTCATTTCCGCCGGGCAGTGGCAGTGGAATAAAGCCACCCTCAAGGGCAACCTGCAAAAGGATCTCGACGCACGCGGCGCCGAACCGCCAATACAGATACCGACTACGCTGGT
>JAYSZS010000068.1:0-5680 GCA_043737935.1 Propionivibrio sp.
GAAAAGACGCCGGACGGCGGACGGCGCGCGGTCACTAAGGGTCATCACATCCAGCTGGGCATTTACACGCTGATGGCAGAACAGTCCAGCGGCGAGCGCCTGGATGCCCCGGCGGAAATCATTGGCCTGCAAACGACGAAGGATACGCCAATTGCGACGGGCATCGTTGCCGACGTCAAGACCCCGCTTATTGGCTCGGACGACTACCCCGGACTGATCGAGATCGCCGCACGGATGCTCAAGGACGGGATTTTTCCACCCAATCCCAAAAGCATTTTGTGTTCCCTGAAATACTGCCCGGCCTACGCCGCGAAATGTAAATATCACGATTAAGGAAATCCACAACCATGAACACCACAACCCAACTCGCAGAACTACGCAACCCGTCCGTGCCGCAAGACGTCAAAGTCGACTTCTTTTCAAAGAACGGTTTTGAATTGGCCTGCCGGATCGCCAAAGCATTCTCTACGTCTGACGCTGTGCCGGCGCAGTTCCGCCAATTCATCGAGAAAAAAGGTCAGGGCGGTTCCGTGACGCTGGTTGAAAACCCCGCCGCGCTGGGCAACTGTCTCGTTGCCTTCGAAGTGTCGCGCACTGTCGGGCTGTCGACCGTGGCGGTCATGCAAAACGCTGACGTGATCCAGGGAAAGCTGCGCTGGTCTTCGAAGTTCCAGATTGCTGCTATCAACGCCTCCGGACGCTTTTCGCCGCTCAAGTTCAGGCTGACCAACCTGGGCCGCATCAAAGCCAGGTACAAAGAAAAGCTCGACTGGAACAACCAGCTTCGCAAATTCAACTTTGCCGAGCATGAGGTTGAAATCGACAATTGGGAATGCGTTTGCTGGGCGTATGAGCTCGACGCAAACAAGCGGCCAACCAAGGAAGTCGTTCAATCCATCCCGGTAACCATGCAAATGGCGGTAGAGGAAGGCTGGTACTCGAAAGACGGTTCAAAATGGCAAGGGGCGATGCGGTTCCAGATGCTTCAGTACCGCGCCGGAACGTTCTTCGGCTCGATCTATGCGCCCGATGTTTTGATGGGTATGGGAAAGAGCTCAGAAGACGAGGTCGATGTCATCGACCTCACGCCGCAATCGGACGGCTCATACGCCGCCACCTCGGTCACGCTGCAAGAGCTCCACAGCGGGCCTGATGTCGGAACGTCGCCAGCGATCGACACCGCAACAAATGAAATCATCGACCCGGCGGATGCTGACCTGCGCGAGGTTGAACAAAAGGCGCCGGCCAAGGACGGGAAAGCTCCGGACAACACCTGGCAACCCACCCCCGAAGAACTCGCCGATATCCACGCCCGCGAGAACGCCGAGGCCGCCGGACAGCCGCAGATCATCACCAGCCGCCCGCGCCGCGAGCGGGGCGGCGTGAGTCTCGAATAACCGTGAATTTCGGAGAATGTAATGAAAATCAACCATATCAGCCTGAATAATTACATCGGGGCAAGGCGCGTAGAAATTGCTCTGCGCTCACCTATTTGTTTAATTTCCGGGAAAAATGGCGCTGGAAAATCGAGTACCGCAGAGGGCGTAAGACACGCCCTGACCGGTGAATCCGTCCGCGTCAGTCTCAAAAAAGACTACAAGCAACTGGTCAGCGAAGGCGCTGAAGCAGGGTTGGCCGTTGTCGATTACGACGACAGCCGTGCGGCCATCACTTTGCCGAACGGGGCGCACGAACTCACTGGCCCCACCCACCCACATTCAGCGTTGCCGTTTGTTTTAGATGCCCAGCGATTTGCTCACCTTGTCGCCAATGAGCGACGATCGCTCTTATTTGGTCTGATGGGGCTGCGCACCGACGGCGAATCGATTACCGAGCGCATGCTGGCGCGCCAGTGCGACGCCAAAAAGGTCGAGCAGATTGCCCCCTTCCTGCGTGCCGGGTTCGAGGCCGGACAGAAAGAATCCCAGGGCAAAGCCAGGGAAGCAAAAGCAAGCTGGAAAACCATCACCGGAGGAGAAACCTACGGATCAGTCAAAGCCGCTTCATTCCGCATCGAAAAACCGGAAGCGTTCCCCGAGAAATTAGTTCAGGACAATGCCAACCTGGCGGCGCTGGAAAACGAGATCGAGGCTCAAACCGCCCGCCTCGGTGGCCTGCAAAGCCGCGCCCGCCATGTCGCCGAGCAAGCCGGAAAACTATCCGATTTGCGCGAAAAGGCCGGACGTTTCGCCAGAATCCAGGAAAAGCTGATCAAGGACGAAACTGAACTGAAGGTCTGGGAGCAGAAAATCGCTGACACACGGGCGCAGGCCAGCGGTGAAGATTCATTCCCCTGTCCCTGCTGCGGCGTTGTTCTGATTCACAGAATTGACGATGGTCTGGCGATTGAATATGTTGAACCTGAAGTCAAGGCCGACCCCGAGGCTGTCGTCAACCTTCCCGAATACGAAAAAGCCATGAAGCTGATGGAGAGTTGCGTTGCCAACGGCAAGCGCGACCTGTATATCGCCGACGTGGCCGCCCAGGCACTGAAAGACCTTGACGACAGCGCCGAGGAAGTGCCAGGCGCCGAAGACATTACCGCCCTCAAGGCGCGCATCGACACCATGAAGCAAAGCCGCACTAGTCAGCAGGCCTATATTCGCAAAGGGGAAGACGCCGGCCGCAAGGCCTGCGAAGCTGACGAGAAGGCAGCGCGTGCCGCAGCGCTGCACCAGGACGTGCAGCAGTGGGATGCCATCGCCGACGCCTTGGCGCCGGACGGCATACCGGGCGAAATGCTGGCCGAGGCGCTGGGCCCGATCAATGAACGGCTGACCCTGTCGAGCAACTCCTCGGAATGGTTGCGCATCGGCATCGAAGCCGACATGACGATCACCGCCGAGGGTGGCCGGCCCTACGCACTGCTCAGCGATTCGGAGAAATGGAGGGCTGACGCGATGATTGCCGAGGCCGTGGCCCATATTTCAGGAATCCGCTTGCTGGTATTAGACAAAGCGGACGTGCTTGACCTTAAGGGACGCGAAGACCTTTTCTGTTGGCTGTGCGATCTCGTTGAAACCGGAGATGTTGAAACGGCGCTTGTTTTTGCCACGCTCAAAACGCTGCCGGCCAATCTACCGGATTCAGTGTCGTGTTTTTGGATTGAGAACGGCAGGATTGTTAAACTGAAAGAGGCGGCGTGAAAGTCGAGCGAGGGGATGGGCAACAGCGCGCGGACGTGGCCGTTCTCTTCGCGCGCTCAGACAGCCACTACAAGACGCTGCCGGGCGTGGACGTTTACGACATGGAACGTGACGCCCGCACCTACGATGGGCCGTGGCCCGTGGTGGCGCACCCGCCGTGCAGAGCCTGGGGAAGGTTGCGCCACATAGCCACCCCGCGCCCCGATTAAGGACGGCTACAGAGTGCTTAGTAACCGGTATGCCGTGAGGAAAATAAAATGTTAATCGACCCATCCGACCGCGTCATCTTTCGTTCCGAACTCCAGGAACTGATGCACGTCACCAGCGAAAGCGTCCGCCGCTGGATGCGGGCCGGCCGCTTGCCGGCACCCGATGTGGCTATCAGCAGAAAAACGCTCGGCTGGCGACTTTCGACATTACGCGCGGCGGGGATCAATATTGCATGAATCCAGCCAATCCGCATAATCCTGTAGCATCGCCCGGCGCTCGACCAGATACTTGGCACGATTGTAGATCGACCGCACTTTATTTTCAGGGACATGTGCAAGTTGTCGCTCAATGGCATCAGGAGAGTATCCATTATCGTTTGCCCAGGTTGAGCCGATCGAGCGAAACCCATGGCCGGTCAGCCGGCCTTTATAGCCGATCCGGTGAATCAGATACAACACCGCATTCTCCGACATCGGCCGCGTCAGCAGCCGATCCGACGGAAACACGTAGCGACTCCCACGGCAGCGCGCCCGCAACTCCCTGAGCAGCGTGAGCGCCTGGCGCGACAGCGGCACCAGGTGCTCACGCCGGCGCTTCATTTTTCCGGCCGGAATCAGCCAGGTCGCGTGCTCCTCATCGATCTCCGACCACTCCATCATGCGCAGCTCGATGGTGCGCACCCAGGTCAAGGCCAGCATCCGGCACGCCAGCACGCTTTGCAGCGCGCCCTCGAGCGCCAGTCGCGACATGAATTCGGGGATCTCGCGCAAGGTAAGCGCAGCGAAACTTTTTACCGGCGCCCGCCCGAATGCCTTCTCCGGGTTGATCAGCTTGGCCGGATTGATGCTCGCTTGCCCGTTTTCGACGGCCCAGTCAAACACCTGGCCGACCCACATGCGCACTTTGCGCACGTAGACGTGCAGCCCGGCAGCATCCATCACGCGCAGCGTGGCCAGCAGATCGTCGCGCGTGATGCCGGCGATGTCCCGATCGCCGAGCGAGCCGCATAGATGCATGGAAATGCCGCGCCTGGCATTCGCCTGGTAACTCGGCGAGACATCTTTGCGCCCTGACCAGAAGGCGTCGGTCGCCTCGAGCAAGGTGAGCCATTTCCTCGACTTTCCGTGCAGCCGGCGGTCACTTCGCCCGGCCTTTCGCTCGGCCATTGGGTCGATCCCCCCGCGCAGGGCCTCGCGTAGCGCGTCACGTTGTTTTCGCGCTTCGGCCAGGCTCACCTCGGGGTAAGGGCCGAAACTCTTTGTCTGTGGCTTACCGGCAAGTCGATAACTGATGCGCCACACCTTGCCGCCGCTCGGCAGGATCGCCAGGTGTAGACCGCCACCGTCAAACAGTTTCAACAGCCTGACGCCCGACCGCGCCGCCTTGCAATCACTATCCCTTAGCCGATTTGTAGGCATTCCCGCTACGGTTCCGTGACATTACTACAAATATACCTACGTGGTCCCCGTGTGCATTGGTGTTTTTGTGTGGGGAACGTTGGCAAACGATGGGCATATAAAAAACCGCCAAAGCCCAATATTACTAGGCTTTGGCGGTTTATGTTTGGGTAACGGCGCTAATCGTTGCCTGATTTTGGCGGAGACGGAGGGATTCGCTAATTTAGTGTTTGCAAGGGTTGCATCAAATTGATTTATCAGATACCCACAGAAATACCTACTAATAAAAATATTTGCAAAATAGTACAAGTTTAGTTGAAATCTTGTGTATAATGAAGTTATGGGTAGGGCAAGGGCGCTACCCGATAACCAACAGGAGATTCAAATGTTTGAAAAAACTTACAGCAACGGGGACAAAATCGTTATTGCCCTCGCGCCCAATGGGCGCAAAACAATACGCACTCTCAACGGTGAAGAAAGTTATCTTCTGGGTTCTGTAGTAAAAATGCCCAAAACAGTAACGGTTAACGGCACCGTTTACACCCATATTATTGGCGGCAAGTGGGCTTTAACGTCAGACGAACATAAAGCACTTTCGGCGGTTTCTGATGTTGCAGCAAAAAATATAGTTGATTTCAATGCAGAAACGACGGCCAGTTACAACAGCGTCGCGTCAATGCTATAACCAATCAATCGCCTTTAAGGCCACTGAGGAGATCAAAATGAACATTATCAATCTAATCAACACCGAAGCAATCGAAGCCATGCGCGACGCCGAGGCACCGCTGTATCACCAGTACCCCCGTGAATGCATGCCGCAACCGGCCTACATTGAAATGGACGAGGACGGTGTGGTCTCCGCCGAATGGGACGTGGAGACCGCGAACGCTGTGCCGATGGCGGTATGGAATAGCCGCACCCTGCGGT
>JAYSZS010000069.1:0-2351 GCA_043737935.1 Propionivibrio sp.
AATGTTTTCCTACATCAGTCAAAACTGGCGCGGCAAACCACTGATAAGCATTGAAACCATAATCAATTTAATCGGATCGACGAAAACCAAAAAGGGATTCAAAATCCTAACCGCAGTGGACATGAACTCCTACGCCAAAGGAATCAAAATTTCAGACCAAGAAGTGAAAGCATTGGACATCAGAAAGAACGAATTCCACGGCGAATGGAATTGCATTTTACGCCCCGTAATTTGCGCTAGTTATTATGTAACGCATCCTAAAAGACTGATCACCGCGCCCTGTGCGCCGGCAGCGGCGGTGCTGGCGACATTTGCACTGGATTTCATGGTAAACGGCGGCGATTTCGCCGCTGCGCTGCTGCTGCTCTCGCTGCTCGGGCTGGCAGCGGTCTTTGGCACGCTGCGCCTGGGGCAATTGATCGTACACATGCCCTATCCAGTGGTCAGCGGTTATCTGTCGGGCGTCGGTCTCTACATCATCGCCGGCCAGGTGCCCAGGTTCCTCGGCGTCGCTAAGGACATCCATTTCTGGCCATCACTCGCAACACCTTCCGCATGGCATTGGCAGGGCATGGTGGTCGGCGCCGCGAACATGATGGTGATGCTTGGCGCACCGCGCATCACCCGCCGGGTGCCAGCAGCGATTCTCGGCCTGGCAGCCGGCGTCGGCGCCTATTTTGCCCTCGGACTCGCCGATCCGGGGCTGCTCCAACTTGAGGGCAACGCGCTCGTCGTCGGTTCTTTCGGCGACGGCGGAGGACGCTTCGCCGAGGCCCTGGCCAGCCACTGGCAGGCCATGGGGAGTATCGGCATCGAACAGATCGGGCAGATTGCCCTACCGGCGCTGACACTGGCCTTGCTGCTCTCGATCGACACTCTGAAAACCTGCGTCGTGCTCAATGCGCTGACCCGCTCACGACACAATTCGAACCGCGAACTGATCGGCCAGGGGCTGGGTAACGTCGCCTCGGCCCTGGTCGGTGGCATCCCCGGTGCCGGCACCATGGGCGCCACGCTGGTCAACATTTCCAGCGGCGCGCAGAGCCGGCTCTCGGGCGTTATCGAAGGGGGTCGTGCTGGCCTTTCTGCTGCTCGGCTCGCTGATCTCGTGGGTTCCGGTGGCGGCACTGGCGGCGATCCTGATGGTCATCGGCGTGCGCATAATCGACCGCCACAGCTTCAATCTGCTCAAGCAGCGTTCAACGATACTCGATTTCGCCGTCATCGCTGCGGTCATCATCACGGCGCTCACGGCGAGCCTGATTGCCGCGTCGGGCGTCGGCATCGTGCTCGCCATCCTGCTGTTCATCCGCGAACAGATCGGTGGCACCATCGTGCGCCGCAAGGTCAATGGCAACGAGATTTTTTCCAAGCGCGTACGTACCCACGAGGAGATGGAAGTTCTCATGGAAAGCGGCACCCGCGTCCTCGTCGTCGAACTGCAGGGCAGCATTTTCTGCGGCACCCCCAACCCGCTTTATACCGCACTGGAGCCTGAACTCAAGACTCGCGACTATGTCATTCTCGACCTGCGGCGCGTGCAGACCGTCGACGTCACCGCCGCGCACATGCTCGACCAGGTCAAGGACAGGCTCGCCGACGCCAGGGGACGGCTTGGGAGGTGTTTATCCATTAATTCACAGCCTCTGATACGGCCCAGGCCGATATGCCGCTTGGAATACTACGCTACGATGAATCGAGAGCGGGCATGAACTCGATGGTCAAACGGACCAGCTCGGCGACCGATCCGGCCTGCATCTTTTCCATGATCAGATGTCGATAGGTCTCGGCCGTACGCTGGCTTATGCCCAGATCATGGGCGATGGTCTTCGTCAGCTTGCCTTCAAACACCCCTTGCAGCACTTCTTTCTCACGTGGCGTCAGCAAAGCCATCCGTTCGCCGATGGCCCGGCTCCTGGCCTGTTTTTGGCTGCGCGCTTTGTCGATGCGCAGACCTTCCTGAATGCGATCCAGAACCTGTTGCGGGGCAAAGGGCTTCATGAAGAAATCCAGCGCGCCGCCGCGCATCGCACGCACCACCGAGGGCACCTCGGGATAGCTGGAAATGAAGATAATCGGCAGATCGATCTCCTGGAAGCGCAGTTCGTCCTGCAGTTCGAGGCCGCTGGTACCCGGCATACGCACGTCGCTTACAATGCAGCCGGCCAGCAAAGACAGATCCCGGTGAAGAAAGGTGCTGGCATCGCTGAAGACAACATAGGGCAGATGCACCGACTCGAGGAGGTCGATCAGAATAAAGTTGATCACCGGATCGTCGTCGATCAGATAGACTTTCGGAGACCACATCACCGGGTTCGCACCAGATAGCGTTCTGTTAAATGTCATGGTTG
>JAYSZS010000070.1:0-5652 GCA_043737935.1 Propionivibrio sp.
TCTGCTTCATCGTCTTAACCCCCGTGATCGATCCCATTTCTTTGATGACATGACTAAAAGATCGTTCACTTCTCTTGCTACTTATTCAGTGTTTCCCTAGCAATGATCTGGACAACTACCCGCGCCTGACCTTTGTCACTGGGGAAAGGCGGGTAATCCGCATATCCAGCAGGGTATGGAAGCTTACTTTGCGCAGGAGCCGTGGAATCCGGTCAGGCCTTGAACGTAGTCCATATCTGTTTGTAGCCGGCATCGATGAATCAGGCCAGCCCGACCGCCCTAATTCAAAGTGAATTCCAGGTTTCGGATCCGGATCAATCCCGTTACAAAGCGTAATTTAACAATTCTTTCCATAAGCTCCTTGTTTGCCCCGCTCTTATTTCGCCCGCCATTGCGGTAGTCTCCTGTTTCCATGCGCCTATCCATTCTCGCTTTCGCCTGCGGCATCGCTCTCCTGCAAGTTCAGGGAGAGCTGCCCGGCGCGGGCGTCATGGGCGGTCTTAGTGCGCTGGCGCTGCTGGGGTTTTTTCTGTGTGCTCGGCGTCAGCACTGGGTATTTCGCATCGTGGCGCTGGTGTGCTGTGCGCTGCTTGGCTTTGTCTGGGCGGGGTGGATGGCGCAGCAGCGGCTGGCCGATCAATTGCCCACGGCGTGGGAGGGCAAGGAGATCGAGATCATCGGCGTCATTGCTTCGCTGCCGCAGCGTTTCGAGCGCGGTGAGCGTTTCGAGTTCGATGTCGAATCGGTGCTGACCAAGGGCGCGCAGGTGCCCGGCCGCATCATGCTGTCGTGGTATCGCAGTCTGGAGGGGAGTGGCGAGAGCAACGATACAGCCGATAGTGACGAAGGGGGAGAGGCGAGGGCGGTTCGTGCGGGTGAGCGCTGGCGTTTTACGGTGCGTCTGAAACGACCGCATGGCAATGCCAATCCCCACGCCTTCGATTACGAAGCCTGGCTGCTTGAGCGTAACATCCGGGCCACCGGCAGCATCCGCTTGCGTAGCGAAGTGCAGCGTCTGAAGAGCTTCGTGTTGCGCCCCGCTTATGTGGTCGAGCGGCTGCGCGACGTCATCCGCAGCCGCTTTCTGACGGCACTGCCCGATGCGCCGTATCTTGGTGTGCTGATCGCGCTGACGGTCGGCGATCAACGAGCGATTCCCAATACGCAATGGCAGGTATTCAATCGTACCGGCATTACTCACCTAGTCAGCATTTCCGGCCTGCATGTGACGATGGTCGCCGCCCTCTTCGCGGCGTTGATCAACGGGCTCTGGCGGCGTAGCGAGCGCCTGATGTTGCGTCTGCCGGCACAGAAGGCGGCGGTTGTCGCCGCCTGGCTGGCGGCCTTCGCCTATGCCTTGCTGGCCGGATTCGAGGTTCCGGCCCAGCGCACTCTGTACATGTTAAGCGCCGTCGCGCTGGCGCTGTGGTCGGGGCGCAACCTGGGCGTCAGCCGCACCCTGCTGCTCGCTTTGCTGGTGGTGCTGGTGCTCGATCCGTGGGCGGTGCTGGCGACCGGCTTCTGGCTGTCCTTCGGCGCCGTGGCGTTACTCCTGTTCGTCGGCACCCCGCGCGTCGGCGAGGCGCGCGGATGGCGTGCTACGCTCGCCCAGTGGGGCGCGACGCAATGGGCGGTGACGGTCGGCAGTCTGCCGCTGCTGCTGCTATTCTTCCAGCAGTTTTCGCTGGTTTCGCCGCTGGCCAATGCGCTGGCCATTCCTTATGTAAGCTTCATCATCACCCCGCTGGCGCTGATTTTCGCCGTGCTGCCGTGGCTGCCACTATTGCAATTCGATCACTGGCTGCTGTCGCTGTTGATGAAGCTGCTTGAATGGCTGGCGGACTGGCCGGTGTGGCAGCAAGCCGCGCCGCCACTGTGGGCTTCGCTGCTCGCCGTTGCCGGAGTGTTCTGGCTGCTCTTGCCGCGCGGCTTCCCGGCACGCTGGCTCGGGCTATGTTTGCTGCTGCCTGCACTGTTCTGGCCGCCGCCGCGCCCGGCGCCGGGCGAGGCGTGGGTCGATGTACTCGATGTCGGGCAGGGGCTGGCGGTGCTGGTGCGAACCGCCGGGCACGTGCTGCTTTACGATACCGGGCCGCTCTACAGCGCCGATTCGAATGCCGGGCAGCGGGTCGTCGTGCCTTACCTGCGCGCGACCGGTGTCGGGCAACTCGATACGCTGGTGGTCTCGCATCGCGACAAGGATCACTCCGGCGGAGCGTCGGCGATACAGGCTTACCTGCCGGTGGCCCGGCTGCTGTCGTCGATGATCGAACTGGGCGGAGAACGGTGTACCGCGGGGCAGAGTTGGGAATGGGACGACGTGCGTTTTTCGATCCTGCACCCGCTTTCAGGCGATTACCAGATCGACAAAAAAAAATCAAACAACATGAGTTGCGTTCTGCGCGTTGACACTGCCGCCGGCAGCATCCTGCTCACCGCCGACATCGAGGCCGACGACGAGAGGGCACTGCTTGCCCGCTCGCCGTCATTGCTGCGCAGCGAGGTGCTGCAGGTGCCGCATCATGGCGGGAGCCGCTCGTCGACCGTCGATTTCATCGCCGCGGTCGGTGCGCGCGAAGTGGTGTTCTCGGCGGGCTACCGCAATAGCTTCAATCATCCGCGCCCCGATGTGCTCGAACGTTACGCGGCCAGCCGCCCATGGCGTACCGATCAGGACGGTGCGATCCGCATTGTCCTCGCCGGATCGAACGAGGTATCGGCGTGGCGCAAGGAAAGGCGGCGATACTGGTATGGTCAGTGATGCTAGACTTACTGGCGGATGAGGCAGACGGTTTTTTAATCCACCGCAAAGCCGCGAGGTGTTTAAAGATCGCGTAAAGATCGCGCAAAAGCCAGCGCAATGATTCGTTTGCTCAACTTTGCGCAGCCTTTCTTTATTCTTTGCGTCGTTGCGCTGGGTGTCGGACGTTTTAATGCAAACACACTTTGGAGGCAAGACTCATGACTGGCACGACGGGCTCCGTATTTTCTGAGCGCAGCGTCTGCTGCGCCTCGCCGAGCGGTCTGCACCGCATGGTTTATGGCGAATGGGGCGAGCGCGGCCATCCGAGAGTGCTGGTCTGCGTGCATGGCCTGTCGCGCAATGGCCGCGACTTCGACAATCTGGCGCAAGCCCTGGCCGGTGATTACCGCGTGATCTGCCCGGATGTGGTCGGGCGTGGGCGCAGCGACTGGCTGCGCGATCCGGCCGGCTACACCATTCCCCAGTATGTGTCCGACATGATGGTGCTGATTGCCCGCCTTGAGGTGGAGACGGTGCATTGGCTGGGTACCTCGATGGGCGGTCTGATTGGCATGGTACTGGCTAGTCTGGAGAATACGCCGGTCACGCGGCTGCTGCTTAACGATGTCGGGCCGGAAATTTCTTCGGCATCGATCAGGCGCATCGGTGAGTACATCGGTCGCGCTCCGAAATTCGATTCGATCGACGACGCAGAAAAATACATCCGGCTGGTCAGCGCCCCCTTTGGCGCGCTGACCGACGTGCAGTGGCGGCAGCTCACCGAATCGAGCCTGCGCCAGACCCCCGATGGTCGCCATGAACTGTGCTATGACCCCGGTATCGGCGAAACCTTCCGCCGCGATGCCGAAGCTTTCGATCTGTGGCCAGTTTATGATCGGGTTCGCTGCCCGACGCTGATCGTGCGCGGCGCCGAATCCGATCTGCTGACGCCGCAGACGGTGCAGGCGATGGTCGCGCGCGGGCCGCGTCCGGCCGTGGTCGAGGTGCCTGGGGTCGGGCATGCTCCGATGTTCATGGACAAAGCGCAGATCGCCTGCGTCCGTGACTTCCTGCTTGCGGCGTAAGTTTGCCCGTTTCATTGCCTTGCAGGCGGCCGTCCACAAAGTGATATACGCTGTTCTGCCAGTTGAACCTGCGCCTTTGACTTGACAACAAGCCAAGAGCATACTTGTCACCTCTTCGTGGATTGGTCTGTTTGCCATCGTGAACAAAGCTTTATTTCCCATCTCGCTGCGTGCGCTCCTGCTGTTGTTGGTGGGCTTGCTGGTTGTTGTTGCGCTGGTGTTCGCGGCCAGGGATCTGCAACACAGCCGTGCTGCCTATCGCAACGCAGCACTGTTCGCCGAGCGTAATCATTTCGCCGACAATTGCCTGCAGGCGGTAAGGCATTTCGCCTTCGAGCGCGTTCGAAGCAATGTGGTGCTGCGTGGCAAGGAAGCCATCAACAAGAACAACCGTCGCTTTATCGATGAGCAGCGAAGCGCTGCGGACGTCATCATTGCTGAGCTTCTGGTTCGCCTGCCCGACGCTTCGCGCAAGGACGGTGAAGAAGTCCGCCAGGCCTGGGACGCTGTAAAGTCGCTGCGACCGATACTTGAGCAAGAATTTAACCGTCCGCTTGGCGAACGCGACCCGGCACTGCCGGGCCAATGGCTGTCGGCAGCCAACACGCTGGTCACCCGGCTGGAAGACTTGCTGACCGATGTTTCCAGTTTTCAAGGAAATAACGATGCCGGTTTCGAGCTTTTGAGCAATCTGCGTATCCTGTCGCTGCAATTCAGAAATTTGGTCAGTTCCGAATCGGGGGCCGATGACATCAGCCGTACAGCGACGGCTTATACGCTCAGGCTTCTCGATCAGGCCAGGCAGCAAGAGCGGGTCGCGTTGGCCAGCATCATCGCCATCCTGATTGTGGCCGGCCTGGTCGCCATGCTCCTGGTATGGCGCATTACGCGCCCTCTGAACGAAGTACTGGGTCGCATCGACCGGCTGCTTGGCCTGCAGGCGGGCAGCTCTCCCCTGATGCGGTCCTCGCTCGGCAGCAGCGAGTTCGCCAGGGTTGAGCAGGCACTCGAAGTGCTCGAACAGACGATGCAGGCCCGCTTGCGCAGCGAGGAGGCGTTCAAGGAAAGTGAGCGAATGAGCGCTTTGATTCTGGCTTGTGTTCCGCAGTCGATCATTGCCACGGATGTCAATGGGCTGATCACGGTATTCAGCCCCGGTGCGGAAAACATGCTGGGCTATACGGCTGCTGAAATGGTCGGCATGCAGACGCCATTATTGATTCACGATAGCGGGGAAATCCTTTCTCGTTCCGAAGAGCTGACAAAGAAACTGGGTTTTGTCGTCAAGCCGGATTTCGATGTGTTCACCGTCAAGCCCACGATCACTGCCAAACCGGATCAGCACGAATGGACTTATATTCGCAAGGACGGTACACGCCTCACGGTGCTGCTGGCAACGGCGATCCTGCGCAACGCGCTTGGCGTTGTTGACGGCTACCTGGGCGTGGCCACCGATATCACCGAGAAAACACGTGCAATGGCCAGAATTAAGCGCATGGCGCACTACGACCACCTTACCCAGCTTCCCAATCGTCGTCTTTTCCAAGACCGGATACAGGTCGCGATAAATCAGGCACGGCGCGAGAAAACTCGCCTGGCGCTGATGATGATTGACCTCGACAATTTCAAGCCGATCAACGATCAGTTTGGCCATGCGGTCGGCGATCTCCTGCTCAAAGCCGTATCAAAATGCATGCTGAGCTGTTTGCGCGAGTCCGATACTCTGGCACGCCTGGGCGGCGATGAGTTCGTCGTGCTCTTGCCCGGCATCGGGACCAATCACGATGCACTCGGCGTTGCCGAAAAAATACGCCTTGCGCTCAA
>JAYSZS010000071.1:0-5634 GCA_043737935.1 Propionivibrio sp.
GCCCGTGCGGCGGGCTGTTCAAAGGTTCTTCGGCATCCTTCGGTATCGCCGCCATGGCGCTTGAATCACTCCCTGTGGAGATCACCCGGTCCCGAGCCGCCAAGTCGGTGCTGTGGAGTGCCGTTGAGAACGGCGGCTTGGCGCTGATCTCGTTCTCGTCGCTGATCGTCTACTCGAGGTTCCTCTCGGTATCCGATTTCGGCTTGTTCTCGATCGTTCTTGCGATCGTCGAGCTGATGGGGGTGGTCGTCAGCATGCTTTTTCACGACGCGCTGGTGCAGCGGCCGGGCGTCACCGAACTGCACTACGACACTGCGTTCACAGCCACGCTCGTGCTGAGTGCGCTGCTGATGGGGGTGTGCTGGTTGATCGCCCCGATGCTGGCGCAGCGCGCCGGCACGCCGGCCGCCGCGGCGGTGCTCGCGTGGTCGTCGCTGAGTCTGCCACTGGCAGCCGTCACCGCAACCATTGCGGCGCGCCAGCGACGCCAACTTGAGTTCCGAACGCTGGCGCTGCGATCGCTCGTCGGCCGCACGCTGGGTGCGGTTGTCGGCATAAGCCTCGTGGTCTTCGGCGCCACGTTTTGGGGCCTCGTAGCGCAGCACGTACTGGTCGTCGGCATCGGCTCGCTAATGCTGTGGATCGCCAGCAGGCAGCGCCCTCGGCTGCGGTTTGGGTTCGCAGAGTTCCGTCAGTTGATTGCATTCGGCAGCTTTTCTGTCGCCGCGCTGTTCCTCATGTTTTCAATCAAGCGCGCCTTCATCGTGCTTTCCGGCATCACGCTGGGAACCCATGCCGCCGGTCTCCTGAATCTGAGCTTCCGGGTCGTCGACACGTTCGGGGCCCTCGCCGTAACCGCGGTGTCGCAGATCGCGCTTCCGATCCTCTCCCCGCTGACGCATGACGACCAGCGGTTCAAGCGGGCCTACCAGAAAGCCTGCGCGTTCACCTGCCTGTACCTGTTCTTATGCTTCGTGCTGATAGCCTCGACGGCGGCCGAGATCGTCGAGATGCTCTTCGGAACCCAGTGGCTCGACGCCGTGCCGTTCGTCACCATTCTTGCCTTGAAGGGACTTCTCCAGGCATCCCTGCTACTGGGCCCCCCGGTCCTTACCGCGTTGGGCCGGCCGCGCGACCTGCTCATTCCGCAGGTCGCCGAACTGGCGTTCATCATCGGCGCCATACTGATCTTCGGCGTGCCGTCGGTGGCATGGGCGATCGCCCTCTGGGTGGCGCGTGAATGCCTCGGCGGCTCAATCCTGGTCGTGCTGCTGCGGCGAGCCGCCGGCATTGGACTGCGGGCGCAGTTCAGCAGTTGCGTAGTGCCGTTCGCTTGTGCCACGGCCGTTTTTGGTGTCGTCTGGATGACTCGATCCGCGTTACCGCCGGTTTGGGGCCCGGCACTGCGTCTGGCCGTGCTGGCGCCCATTGGAGCCGGTGTCTACCTCGGCTGCGCCCTGGCGCTAAACCGTCGGCTTGTGCTGGAGCTCATCCGCTTCGGCCGCTCTGCGCTCAGCCGGCAAGCGGTCGGCGCATCAAGGCAAACCGAGGCCGGTGAAGCATGATTGACGACCGGACCGCCGCTGGCCCGGCGGGCATGCTAACGAGCGCGGCGCCTTTCCTCCTTTCTGTCGTCATTCCGAACTACAACTACGGCGCATTCGTCGGTTCGGCCATCGCCAGTGCGCTGGCACTCGACTGGCCTCAAGTCGAGGTCATCGTCGTCGACGACGGATCGACGGACGATTCCCGCGCGGTGATCGCGCACTACGCCGACCGAATCGTTACGATCCATCAGGAAAACGCCGGGCAGGCAGCGGCGTGCGCTGCCGGCTTTGCGCGAGCCCGTGGCGAAGTCGTGATCTTTCTAGATTCGGACGACCTGCTCCATCCCTCGTTGGCGCGTGAAACTGCCGAGGTTTGGCGTCCAGGGGTGAGCAAGGTGCAGTTCCAGATGAAGTCAATCGACGAATTCGGGGCAGATATAGGCACCGTCTTCCCCCAGTACCCTCGATGCCCGAGCGCCGAGGACATTCTGTGCTGGGTCTTAAGGACCGGCGCTTATCCGACGCCCCCCGGGTCCGGCAACGCCTACTCCCGTGAACTCCTGGCACAGGTGTTTCCGCTTGACGGCCTTTCCACAATCGCTGACTCGTATTTTATTGCGGCAGCGCCCTTCCTTGGCGATGTCGTCACGGTGCTCAAGCCACTGGTTTCCTACCGCGTTCACGGGCGCAACGACGGCGCCTTCTCAAGGCTCGACGTCCAGCGCTTTACCCGTGATGTGGCGCGCAGCATGCAGCGGTTCGCGTATGCGCAGCGGGTGGCGGCCAGGGCTGGCTTCAATCTTCCGGACGCCGCCAGAGAGCGAAGCCTCGCGACGCTGCCCTACCGTGTCGCGTCGTTTCGCCTTGACAGAGCCCGCCATCCAATGCCGCGGGACAGCGCTTTGGCGATCCTTTTCGATGCCTTGCAAGCCGCGGCCTCCGCCCAGGGCGTACCCGGACGATCGCGGCTCACGCTGCTGGCGTGGACGGTGCTTGTTCTCGCCACCCCAAGGCCGATTTCCGAAAAGCTGGTGCTTTGGAGGTTCGCTCCGACGGCCCGTCCCGCGTTCATTAGGCAACTGCTTTTCCGGCTCCGGATCGTCGGTTCGAGTAGGGCCGTATGAAGCTTAAGCGCTTTCCCTCCAACCTTGCCGCGCTCCACGCAATCTTGTTTTCGCTCTCAGGCATCCAACTCTATGCAAGCTTCTAAACGCAGTCCCCGCCACACGCCGGTGCTGCCAAAGTCGAGAAGACGAACGAAGCCGGCGTGGCGGCAGCGCTGGGCGCCTGTGCTCGCACCTACAGCCAAGCCTGAGGCTCCCTTTCATATACCGAGAGAAGAATCATGAGAAATCCCGCAGAGTCAGTTTCACCCTTTAATGCCGATGCCAGCAAAGATGTCGATGTCGATGTCGATGTCATTGTCCTTTCCTGGAATCGGACGGAGGACACAATTGCCGCCATCCAGAGCGCGCACGAGCAGGTCGATGTCCGCAAGCGCATCCTCGTCGTTGACCAAGGCAGCGACCCTGAGAATCTCGCGCAACTGAAAGCCTTCCTCCAAGCCGCGCCGGACGCCTGCCTGCAGGAGCTATCGCGCAACGCCGGTGTTGCAGGCGGTCGCAATATCGCCAGCGCCATGGGCAACGCGCGCTATATCGTCGCGCTCGACAATGATGCTGTATTCGCGGACGCGCATGCACTGTCGCGCGCCGTCGCTCGACTGGACGAGCACGCGAACCTGTGCGCGATCGGCTTTCGCATCGAAAATTTTTTCACTGGAGAAAATGACGACACTGCCTGGGACTACCCCGCCGGACGCACTCCAGACCAGAGCTTTCTCACCACGCGTTTTATGGGAGGGGGCCACGCGATGCGGCGTAGTGTGTTTGAATCCGTCCGCGGTTATGACGATCGCCTTTTCTTTTGCGGCGAAGAACTTGACCTGTGCTATCGCATGCTCAACACCGGCCAGCGCATCGCTTACACACCTGAAGTGGCGATCCGCCACAAGGTATCGCCAGAGCACCGCATAGATTGGGGGAAGGGGCGTTTCTTCTACACCGTACGCAATAACATCTACACAGCCTACAAGTACAACACCCCTGCACCGCGTCTGGCACTTGCCGCGGCGGCCTTCATCATCAAGGGCTGGCGCAATGGCATCGGCAAGGAAGCGCTGAGCGCTGTGAAGGCATCCATTTCGATGTGCCTTGCCTATCGCAAATCAAACGAGGACAAACGGGCTTACCAACTCAACGCCAAGACCCTTGAATACATCCGGATTCACGAACCCAACCGCAGCGAAAGCGTGGTGCGAAAATTCCGCCGTCAGTTCACCTCGCTGCCGCATAAAGGTTAGGAAGCAGATCATGAAATTCATCACGAGAACTGTCGGTCTCTTCAGCTACGCAATTCGCCGGACAAGTCGTTTGCCCCAGAAACGCATGATCGGCAACGCAGGGGATCTGTGGCAAGCATGACTGCGGAGAGAACCGATGTCTATTCAACTCGACGGCCAGCAACGTCCTTTTTGGCCGTCGTTTGGGCTCTAGCGCAGAGTTGGGGCGGTAAGATTTTTGCGAGGCACATTGTCAGGCCCAACTATTGGGGGTCGCCCAGCCGCCAAGGAGCAGAAAGCTGGCACTTTTCCAAATTCCGCAGACCTTCTGTTGGAACCTTAGGGGTGCCAGCGGTTCCGAACGCAGTTAGCTTATCGCTGAATATCATCCTCGGCTCGCGTCGTTGCAACGCCCTTCGCAACAGGTAAGGATCTCCATCGTGAAAATCGTAACCGGCATCGCAACTCTCGCGAGCATCGCGGCATTGATCGCCAGCGTGGGGGCTACCCGCGACACCGCAAGCCGGGGCATCGAACCGCCGGACGCCGCCACCCAGGCCGCCCCCACCCCTTATCCTGCGCGCACCGACGACTGGCCTGGCAGCGGTGCGATTCGCGTGTTCGACTGGATGAAAGACAACCGCAGCTTCTTCTGGAGCGAGCGCTACCTTAAGCGACGCAGTATTGTCTTCGCCGGCGATTCCCTGACAGCTTCATGGAGTACGCTGGAGGTGGATTTTCCGGGGGCCAAAGTGGCGAACCGGGGCATCGGCGGTGACGTCAGCCGCGGGTTGCTTTTTCGGTTTGAGGAAGACGTGCTGGAACTGCGTCCCAAGGCAATCGTCATTCTCATCGGCATCAACGACTTGACCGCGAGCCAAGCCGCCAGCGACACGCTTGCGAATGTTCGCTTGATGCTGGAGATCAAGCAAACACGACAACCACTCGTGCCGGTCGTGCTGTGTACGGTTCCGCCGAGCGCAAATTCCAAGGCGCCAGTCGATGAGGAGCAGCGCCGCTTGCTGAACCAAGGGCTGCACCATTTCGCCAAGAACAACAAGCTGGTTTCCATCGTCGATCTGCACACCGCCCTTTCCACAGCCCAGGGCGCGCCGGACGGTCAATATTTCACCTCCGACCAATTGCACCTTTCAAACGCCGGCCATGCGCGCTGGAAGCAAGCCTTGCTGCCTGCATTGAGGCAAGCAGGAGCGCTGTAGCCATGAGTAGGCCACCCCGCATAGTCGCTGACGGCCACGCTATGAGCGACATGGCGTCGGCCTATCTCGACGCCTTGCGCGCCGTTGGGGCGAATATGGTGATCGTCGCGCACGTGCATGCGCTATACCTAGGCAACGATCCCGTCCGGTTTCCATTCGGCTCCCTTGGCGTGGCGGTGTTTTTTCTGCTGTCCGGTTTTCTCATCATGCAGTCGATGCTGAACTGGCTGAACAAGCCGGAGCCGCGCTTCTCCGGCTTTATCGCTGATCGCGTCGCGCGGATCATGACACCGTACCTGCCGGCGCTAGTGTTCGTCGCCGTGGCGAATGTAACGCTGATTAGATCCACATACGGCCCCACGGGGCAAAGCACCGGCGTGCTCGCGTTCTTGGGCAACCTGCTCCTGCTGCAGGATCACGCCGCCTTCCAAGGCCTGGAATTAGCCCGCATAGACTTTCCATGGCGAATCCGCCAGTACAACTCCGCAGAGCCGTTTTGGACCATCGCCGTCGAAATGTGGATTTA
>JAYSZS010000072.1:0-5587 GCA_043737935.1 Propionivibrio sp.
CTGAACGGAGTCAGGCGCTGAGCGGCTGTGAAACAAACCACCGCGGTGTCGCAGTAAAGCGGAGAAAATTTCGCGTAAAGCAACGCGAGTGGGGCAGAGAAAACCTGTTGTTGTTTGATTTTTTCTGCGATCACTCGGCGTCTATGCGGTCGGTGTTGACGTTTTTTTCAGCCGCTGAGCCAACGACGTCGCGAAATTTCTATTTCCATCTTTTTTCAAGAAACAATGGGGATGCCATGGCATTTCAACCGGTGTATATCGTCGATGGCGCAAGGTCGCCCTTCCTCAAGGCGCGCAATGCGCCCGGTCCGTTTTCGGCAAGCGATCTGGCAGTACAGTCCGGGCGTGCGCTGCTGATGCGTCAGTCCTTTGCGCCGACCGATCTGGATGAAGTCATTCTCGGCTGTGCCAGTCCCTCCCCGGACGAAGTCAATATCGGACGTGTGGTCGCGCTGCGCATGGGGTGTGGCCACCAGGTTCCGGCGTGGACGGTGATGCGCAACTGCGCCAGCGGCATGCAGGCCATCGACTCCGCCATCGCCAACCTGCAGTCCGGACGTTCGCAACTTGTGCTGGCTGGAGGAACCGATGCCCTCTCGCACGCGCCGCTGCTTTACAACCAGGCCATGGTGCAGTGGTTTGCCGGGATGATGCAGGCCAGAACGCTGGGGCAGAAGATCGGCATGTTTGCCAGACTGCGTCCGTCGGCACTGCTCTCGCCGGTGATCGGCATCATGAAGGGGCTGACTGATCCGATGGTTGGCCTGCTGATGGGGCAGACTGCCGAGAATCTGGCCTGGAAGTTCGCTATCTCGCGCCAGCAGATGGACGAATTCTCGGCACGCAGCCACCAACTCGTCGTCGAGGGTCGGGCGTCCGGACATTATGGCGAAATCGTTCCCCTGGTCGATGCCATGGGCAAGGTTTACGCCGAGGACGACGGCGTGCGTCCCGATTCAAGCGTGCAGGGCCTGGCCAAGCTCAAACCCTTTTTCGACAAGAAATACGGTCGCGTCACACCGGGCAACAGCTCGCAGATTACCGACGGTGCCGCTTGGCTGATTCTCGCTTCCGCTGCCGCCGTTGATAAATGGAAGCTGCAGCCACTTGGGATGATCAGCGACAGTCAATGGGCGGGGCTTGATCCGGCGCAGATGGGGCTTGGTCCGGTACACGCCGCAACGCCGATTCTGCAACGTCATGGCTGGGGGCTAAACGATATCGATGCCTGGGAAATCAACGAAGCCTTCGCCGCGCAGCTCCTGGGCTGTGTTGCCGCCTGGGAGTCGGACGAGTACTGCCGTGAGCAACTCGGTCTTGCCGCCGCCCTCGGCACGCTACCAACGGGCCAGCTCAATGTGGACGGCGGCGGCATCGCTCTCGGCCACCCGGTTGGCGCTTCGGGCGCGCGTATCGTTCTGCACCTGCTGCACGTGCTGCGCGCCAAGCAGGCCAAACGCGGTATTGCCTCGATCTGTATCGGCGGCGGGCTAGGGGGTGCCATGCTGGTCGAAACCCTTTAGACGGTAAAGCAAAAGACCTCACCACCAAGAACACCAAGTTTCACAAATAAAATCAGCATGTTAGCTTGGCTCATCCTGGTGCTCCTGGTGACTTGGTGGTAAGCTTTTTGATCTTTGCTTGTTTGGCAGAAAAGGATTAAACGACGATGAACGTAATGACTTACCAGAACTGGCAACTTGAAACCGACGCCGAAGGCATTGCCTGGGCGACCTTCGACAAGGCCGGCGAATCGGCCAATTCGCTGTCCAGCGCGGCGATGAAAGAGCTTGGGCAGATGCTCGACCGGCTGGATGCTCATCCGCCCAGAGGGCTTGTCTTTCGCTCCGGGAAAGCCGCCGGCTTCATCGCCGGTGCCGATATTCAGGAGTTCACACGGCTCGACACGCCGGAAAAAGGTCTCGAACTGGTTGCACGCGGCTGGAATCTCTTCAACCGTCTGGCGGCGGTGCGCTACCCGACCCTGGCGCTGGTGCGCGGTCACTGTCTGGGCGGTGGCCTTGAGCTGGCGCTGGCTTGCCGTTATCTGCTGGCCGTCGATGAGCCGGGAACAAAAATGGGACTGCCGGAAGTCATGCTGGGTATTTTCCCCGGTTGGGGTGGCATGCTGCGGCTGCCGCAGCGCGTCGGCCCCCAGGCTGCGCTGGACATGATGCTCACCGGCAAGAGCATTGACCCCCAGCGGGCAAAGCGCATGGGGCTGGCTGACGAGTGTGTTCCGCCACGGGTGATGGAAAGTGCGGCGAAAATTATGCTGGTCTCCGATACAGCGCGTCGTCCCCTACCTTTTTTACAGCGTTTGCTCAACGGGCCGCTCAAGGGTCTGGTGGCCAGCGCTGCCCGCAAGCAGGTGGCCCAGCGTGCGCGCCCTGAGCATTATCCGGCGCCCTACGCGATCATCGACCTCTGGGCCCGGCATCAGGGCAATGCGCTGGTCGCCCCCGCGCTGATCGATGGCATTGTCCGCTCAAGCACCGCGCGCAATCTGCTTCGCGTGTTCTTCTTGCAGGAGCGGCTCAAGTGCTTTGGCAAGGAGACCCGCTTTCAGGCCGGGCGCGTGCATGTGGTCGGCGCCGGCGTCATGGGCGGAGACATTGCCGCCTGGTGCGCCTTGCACGGTCTGGCGGTGACCTTGCAGGATCAGGGGATGGAATGTATTGCTCCCGCCCTCAAGCGCGCCTATGACGCCTGGGGCAAGCGCATTCACGACAAGCTACAGTTGCGCGACGTGATGGATCGGCTGATTCCCGATCCGGAGGGTCAGGGTGCGGCGCAGGCCGACGTCGTGATCGAAGCGATTTACGAGAACCTCGAAGCCAAGCAGGCACTGCTAAAAACGCTCGAAGCCGTGATCAAGCCGGACGCCGTGCTGGCCACCAATACCTCAAGCCTGAAACTTGAGGATTTGCGCCCCGTGCTGGCCAATCCGGCGCGTCTGGTCGGAATCCACTTCTTCAATCCGGTAGCGAAAATGCCGCTCGTCGAAGTTGTATCCGCCCAGGGTGGCGATCCCGAAATGGCCAGACGCGCCGCAGCCTTCGTCAAGCAGATCGACCGGCTGCCCTTGCCAGTTAAAAGCGCACCGGGATTTCTGGTCAACGCCGTACTCGGCCCCTACATGCTCGCAGCAATGCGGGCGGTGGATGAGGGTATAGCGCCGGAGACGGTCGATGAAGCGATGCTCGCCTTCGGCATGCCAATGGGGCCGATCGAACTGGTCGACATGATCGGTCTCGATGTCGCCATGGCCGCCGGCAAGGGGCTCGCCGGCGGCCATGGCGAGCCGCCAAGGTGCCTGCTCGAACGCTTCAATGCCGGCCATCTTGGCAAGAAAACCGGCCAGGGCTTTTATGATCATGCCAGCGGAAGTTCTGGCAAAGGCGCGGTCAAGGCACCCCCGGGAGCCGTTCCGGTCGGTCTGGCCGAGCGTCTGCTCAAGCCCTTGCTCGAACGTACCCAGCAACTCGTCGAAGAGGGTATTGTTGCGGATGCCGATCTGGCCGACGCTGGGGTGATCTTCGGTACCGGATTTGCCCCCTATACGGGCGGGCCACTCAACTACCTGAAACAGCAAGGAGTCTGAACAATGTCCGAACATATCGCCCAACTTCCCAACACGCAACCCGCCCTGCGCGTGATGCCGATGCCGGCTGACGCCAACCAGTACGGCGACATTTTTGGTGGCTGGATCATGTCGCAGGTCGATATCGCCGGCGCCACGGTGGCCATGCGCCGCGCCCGTGGCCGTGTGGCAACGGTATCGGTCAATTCGTTTGTTTTCAATCAGCCGGTGTCGGTTGGCGATGTGGTCAGTTTTTTTGCCGAGGTCGTCGAAACCGGTCGCACCTCGATCAAGGTTAGTGTCGAGGTTTACGCGGTACGACATCCCGCTCAACCCATAACGGTCAAGGTGACCGCAGCGACGCTCACCTATGTTGCAATAAACCAACAGGGTCTCAAGCGGGAACTGACAAGTGCCGAATAATAAAGGTTTTTTTTAAAAGTCGTTTTAGAATGATCCTAGCTTTTGGCAAGGCGTGCTTTTCAACAGGCGCTATCGCATAAAATTTCAATGGAGGCTGTAATGAAACAAGTAAATTCAATGAAGCTGGTTTCGGCATTGCTGCTGGTCGTTTTCTCCGGCGCCACCAGTGCGTCGGGTTTCCAGTTACTGGAACAGAATGCCAGCGGTATCGCCAACGCCTACGCCGGCTCGGCGGCAGTCGCCGATAACGCCAGCACCATCTTCTTCAACCCGGCCGGCATGACGCAGTTACAAGCACGCGAGTTATCGGGCGGTGTGTCAGCCGTTAATCCCAGTTTTTCTTTAGACAACAAGGGGTCGAGTGTCGGAGCTCTTTTCCCGAATGGCTTGGCGGGAACCGGTGATGGCGGTGATGCCGGTGGCTGGGCGTTCATTCCCAACGGTTATCTGTCGTGGGCGCTGAACAAGAATCTTTTCATTGGCCTCGGTGTTGGCGCGCCGTTTGGCTTGAAAACCGAGTATGACAATCCCTGGGTGGGCGCGGCACAGTCCATAATGTTTGAGGTCAAGACCTACAATATCAACCCGTCGATTGCCTATCGGGTCAACGACACAGTATCGCTGGGCGCTGGCGTCAGTTGGCAGAAGATCGAGGCTGAGTACCGCCGTAATACGTCAGTTAGTCCGCTCGGCGCTCACACTTTTTCTACGATGAATGTTGATGACACCGCTTGGGGCTGGAATTTGGGGGCGTTGTTCACGCTATCGCCTTCGACAAAAGTCGGCGTTTCTTATCGTTCCGAAATGAAGTATGACACGGTCGGAAATATCAAGATTACGAGTGACGGAACGGCTGCGGGAAATGCCGGTCTGGCCGCTACTGTTGCTATTGGTGGCGCGTCTGATGTCAAGGCAGACCTGACATTGCCCGATACCTTTATCATGAGCGTGACCCAGAAGCTGAGTGACAAGTGGGAAATGCTAGGGGATGTGTCGTGGACGGGTTGGAGCTCAATTCGAAAGGTTGATATTATTCGAACTTCCGGGGTAGCGAACGGAAGCACTGCACAGATTCTCGACACGGATTTCCAGGACACTTGGCGTGTTGCCTTAGGTGCAAATTACCAGTTTAACGACGCCTGGAAACTGAAGTTTGGCGTAGCCTACGATCAGACACCGGTCAAGGGAGCGAGCACCCGTCTGACGTCGATGCCTGACAATGATCGCGTGTGGTTCTCCTTCGGCACCCAATGGACGCCGGACAAAACTTCCCGCCTCGATCTTGGCGTGAGCTACATTTATGCTCAGGACAGCAAGATAAATAATAACCAGCTCGTACCCAACCCCCCAGCACCTTCTCGTGGTCAAGTAGTTGGTGACTACAACGCCAGCATCTGGCTGCTCGGCGCACAGTACTCGATGTCGTTCTGACCACTTCACCCTCCAGGCGATCCGATCTACGAATATCTCGTGCGCCTACGGGCGCCTGTGCCGATCAGCTCGGGAACGAATATCCGAAGCTGTTTGTCGGGGGCCAAATGTGGCATGCACGCGCCGAGCGTCTGGCTTTCAACGCGGCTC
>JAYSZS010000073.1:0-2310 GCA_043737935.1 Propionivibrio sp.
AAATCTGGATTCCGGCCTTCGCCGGAATCCAGAAGGGGTTTTTAGAACAAATTTACCCTGAACGGACAGGTTGCTGAAACTCTTTAGGCACTCTGTTTAATTGAATTGCTAACGCCGCACACCGCGACCGCGCAATGCATTACTATTTTTATCGGCTTAAACGACTTCCACCGTTTGCATTGGTTCCCCAAGTTTATTTTAAGATATGCTTGTCCCGATGCCATCTCCGATGCCATCTCTAACTCTGCCGTGGGTCGCATCCGGAAGGGCGCATTATGCCCGCTCCTTGCAACGATCTGATTCTTTTACCTGCCGGGGTTGCGCCTGTGCAGAACTGCACCCGGCGATCACAGCGCCGCCTGCGCTTTAAGTGGGAAGCGGTGCGAAGAGGGCGGCGATGTCGTCTTCGCCGAACTTCAGGTCGATACTGCGATCCTCGGAGAGAATCCCGGCAGCGAGGTCTGCCTTGCGTTCCTGCAAGGCAAGAATCTTTTCTTCGATACTGCCGGCGATGATCAGTTTGTAGACAAATACCGGCTTGTCTTGACCAAGACGATGGGCGCGATCGGTCGCCTGATTCTCCACCGCCGGATTCCACCACGGATCATAGTGGATCACCGTATCGGCCGCAGTGAGATTAAGTCCGACCCCCCCGGCTTTGAGACTGATCAGGAAAATGGGGACTTCTCCTGACTGGAATCGACGCACCGGCGTTTCACGGTCACTGGTATCGCCGGTCAGAATGACGTAGTCGAGACCGGCCTGCTTCAGCTCAGTCTCAATCAGCGACAGCATGCTGGTGAATTGCGAAAAGAGCAAAATGCGCCGCCCCTCATCGACCTGCTCGGGCAACATGGTCATCAGCAGTTCGAGCTTGGCACGCTCGGTGACTCGCTGCGCCGAGGCGGCCTTGAGCAGACGAGGATCACAGCAGACCTGCCGCAGTTTAAGCAATGCATCGAGGATCACGATCTGGCTGCGACCGAACCCCTTGCTCGACACCTCCTCGCGCACCATGGCATCCATCGCCGCTCGGATGGTCTCGTAGAGATCGCGCTGACTACCGGCGAGTTCGACTTTGCGTACGATAATCGTTTTGGGGGGCAACTCGCGTGCCACTTCTTCTTTCTTGCGCCGCAGGATGAAAGGGCGAATGCGCCTGGCAAGCAGGTTGCGTCGCTGTGCATCGCCTTGCTTCTCGATTGGTGTGCGCCAGTATTTGACAAAGGTATTGCTGTCGCCAAGAAAGCCGGGCAACAGGAAATCGAACTGGCTCCACAATTCGCCCAGATGGTTTTCCAGAGGCGTGCCGGTCAGGCACAGCCGATGCCGCGCCTCGATCTTGCGCACGACTTCGGCACCCTGACTACGGGCATTCTTGACGGTTTGCGCTTCGTCAAGAATAAGCAAGTGATAGCGGTGCTGGGTCAACACGTGGGCATCACGCCAGAGCAGAGGATAAGTGGTCAACACAACGTCGTGCACGGGAATGTCAACAAATCGAGCCTTACGTTCCGCGCCATGCAGGGAAAGGATGGAAAGGCTCGGTGCAAAGCGCACGGCCTCATTCTTCCAGTTGAAAATCAGTGATGTCGGCAATACGATCAGTGCCGGTCGATCCAGTCGCCCGGCTTCCTTTTCCAACAGCAAGTGCGCCAGTGCCTGGGCTGTTTTGCCCAGACCCATGTCGTCGGCCAGAATGCCGGACAGCTTTTGCTGGCGAAGAAACTGCAACCAGGCCAGGCCTTCCTTCTGGTATGAACGCAGCTCCAGCCCCAAACCGGCAGGCGAATCGATGTGAGTGATACCCTGAGCCGCCGACAACTGGTCGGCAAGCGCCAGCACGTCTCGCTGACCACGGAACTGCCAACGGCTGCTGTCGCTCAGTTCGGCCAGACGCGGAGCATCGAATCGTGAGAGACGCAGCGTATCGCCACCGGAAAAACCATCGAAGAGATCGATCAAGGTCTCAGCCAGCGGCTTCAGACGCCCGGCGGGCGCGCGGATACGCAGATTGGCCGGCGTCATGAGTTCGATCATTTCGTCATCGGCAATCCGATTCAGCAGTGCGCTGTCCAGCCATCGTGCATCACGCCTGAACAGCGAGGCCAGCAGTGGCGCCAGCGGCAAACGCTGACCTTCGACGATGATGCCCATATCGAGATCGAACCAGCCGTTGTCCGACTCGAGAAGCTCTGCATCCCACGCCTCGACGTGCAGTGCATGATGCCGAAAATCTTCTTCAAACTCGATCTGCCAGCCGGCATTGCGCAACCGGGGTAGCCCTTCCTGCATGAAGTCGGGCCACAA
>JAYSZS010000074.1:0-5570 GCA_043737935.1 Propionivibrio sp.
CATGATCAATATCAACAAGTGGGGACGACCGCTCACAGGAGAGAGGCGTCCAGCATGACCAGGATAGGGGAAAATTCTCCCTGTCCTGACCACAGAACACTCGTTTATTCGATAAAAACTGCTTTTGCTTCACAATGTCGTCCTAATTTTTTGCCGCCGCCTGGCTGCGATGACTTGTTCGGTGATTCCCTAGGAAGCAACTGGCTCCACGCTGGGGAACCAAGGAATCAAAACGACTTGAGATCGAACGTGTGCAACAAGGAATTGAGAATCGGAAAAAGGATGTCGACTAACCCAGAAAATAGAGTTGATCGGCTGCGTCAGTTGGCTTGAGCCTAATCGCCAGATGGAATTCCATAGCGTGACCGAAGTGGGGCTTTCGGGCGGGATGCCGAATTCGGACTCTCGGCCCAAACAGGCTGTAGCAGCTCCGAAAAATCGAGTTACGCGAACGGCTGCTAACTCATCCGATTGAGGTCGCCTGGCTCTGTAATAGGTCAACCCGCTAGTCAGCCAAAGTTGCCTGTGGTGTTGGCTGGATTGAATGACCCTGATTGCAAAGGCTGCCGACGTGAATGTGGAATGGTGCCTGGAGGGTTGCTTGTATCAAGGAAAAACAATGAACACGGAACAAATCGTACGCTAAGCAAATATCATCAACCTTGATTTTTATTCTCCAGGCTCGGATTTGCACCCTGCCGATGCGTTCCCTGAGCGTGGGTTGCCGCTCACGGAGGGGAAAGGCAGTCCGAGCTGACGCGCACCCTGAGTGCGAATTTTATGCAATAAATCTCAGCGCCAGGGCGTCCGGCTTTTTTTCCGGGAATCAGAAGTGGCGCTCGGCTTTCCAGAGGACGAAACCTTCCTCCTTCAGCGTCCGTTCCATCAGATTGATCAGTGGATGGGCGCGCTGTCCCAGGTTGATGCCGACTCGCCCCGACTTGTGGTCTTCGTCGTCGACATTTTCTTCCGCTTCGACACCGGCTTCCCGCGCCTTGCGCTCGGCCTCGAGCAAGGCGGCCTTTGCTTCCTTGACGGCGTGCTGCAATTTCGCGATAGCCTCGGGCAACTGTTCTTTGGTAAATATCCCTTCAGCCGTGCGCTCCTTGCCGATGATGTCGAACAGGCGGCGCGCATGTTCAGCGAACATGATGATTTCGCCGGAAGTGTTTGAAGTCAGTCTGACCAACATGATTTGTCTCCCCAAGGTGTGCTGAGCTGGAACCGGCCTGCAACGCGCACCCACAGGCGATCTGCAAAGGTCATGCCCCGAATCCCGGCAATCCGCCTTGTTCTACAGGGCATTCCCGTCAACATTTCCCTTGCATGTGGCTTGCAGGCCGATTCATCGTTTGACTGAAAATTGCACGATCATTTTACACCCGCCCCGGTGTCATGCCGGCTTGCTAGCCGGGTTAAAATGCTAGCCAACAGAAAACCATCGTGTATGACAATGGAAATTCACCAATGTCCGAGCATAAGCCATTCTCCCAACCCGCGCTGCGTCTCGGGGTCGATCTGGGCGGAACAAAAATCGAGATCGTCGCGCTCGACGAGTCGGGCCATGAAATACTGCGGCGCCGGGTTGCAACGCCGCAGGGGGATTACCTGAGCACGGTGACGGCGGTGGCCGCTCTGGTCGAAGCGGTCGAAGGCGAGCTCGGCCAGCGCGGCAGCGTCGGACTGGGGATTCCCGGCGCCGAATCGGCCAGCGGCGGACTGATCAAGAATGCCAACTCCACCTGCCTGATCGGCAAGCCCTTGCGCCGCGACCTGCAAACCCTGCTGCAACGCGAAATCCGCATCGCCAACGACGCCAACTGTTTTGCGCTGTCCGAAGCCATCGACGGTGCCGGGCAGGGTGCCGACATCGTCTTCGGCGTCATCCTGGGTACCGGCGTCGGTGGCGGCATCGTGGTACATGAGCGGGTACTCACTGGCACCAATCACATTGCCGGCGAATGGGGACACAACCCGCTGCAGTTCTCCGATGCGGAAGAACTGCCACCTGCGGCATGCTACTGTGGCCGTCAGGGCTGCGTCGAAAGCTGGCTGTCCGGCCCCGGCTTGAGTGGCGATCACCAGCGCCACAATGGAGTGACGCTGTCACCCCAGGCCATCGAAAACCGGGCCAACCAGGCTGACGCCGCCTGCGCGGCAACACTGGCACGTTATGATCGCCGCCTGGCCAGAGCGCTGGCTCAAGTCGTCAACTTCCTCGACCCGGACGTGATCGTTCTCGGGGGCGGGCTTTCCAATATGGCGCGGCTTTATGCCAATGTTCCTTTGCTGTGGGGTCAATACATCTTCTCCGACCAGGTGCGCACCCAACTGCGACGCCACCAGCATGGCGACTCGTCCGGCGTGCGCGGTGCCGCTTGGCTGTGGAGCGGGGATTGAAAACTACAATTTCCGAACTCCCGCTCGTTTTACTTGGTGATACGTTGCGATCTGGGTGGCTTGGTGTTTCGCTTTTTTCGTGCTTTTTCGTTTTTCATCAGTGTTTAACGTCTTGATTGCTTAACATGCTGTGGATCAGACTCTTTCTGCCGTTCGCCGGAGCCTACTTCCTCTCCTACCTTTTCCGCACGGCCAATGCGGTGATCGGCCCGGTTCTGAGCGATGAGCTGTCACTCGGTGCCGCCGACCTGGGCTTGCTGACCAGCGCCTATTTTCTGGCCTTCGGCGCGGCACAACTGCCGCTTGGCGTTCTGCTTGACCGCTTGGGCCCGCGTCGGGTCGAAGCAGCACTGCTACTGATCGCTGCGGTCGGTGCCGCGATCTTTGCCTGTGGCCATGGAATCGGCCTGCTGGCTTTTGGCCGGGGAATGATCGGTCTGGGCGTATCGGCCTGCCTGATGGCTGCCTTCAAGTCCTTTTCGCAGTGGTTTCCGCTGGAAAGGCAGGCGTCATTGACCGGCTGGATCATGACCTCGGGTACGCTCGGCGCGCTGGCCGCATCGACACCGCTCAATGCTGCGCTGAACGTGGTTACCTGGCGCGATATTTTTTTCGTCCTGTCCGGCCTGACCGTAGCGGTGTCCGCCTGGCTGTATTTCAGCGTTCCCGACAAACCGGGCAACCCGCATCCGGAGCCGCTCGCGGTGCAGTTGGCAGGGGTCAGGCAGGTTCTGGTCAGCCGGCATTTCTGGCGTTTCGCACCGCTGGGCTTCGCCCAGATCGGCGGCTTCATGGCGGTACAAAGCCTGTGGTCAAGCGCCTGGCTGATACACGTCAATGGCTATACGCGCTCGCTTGCGGCCGATCATCTGGCGGCCATGAGCATGGCGATGGTGGTGGCCTACATCCTGATCGGGCTGTTGGCGACCGGGCTCGCACGGCGCGGCATCGCGCCGATCTATTTGCTCGGCGGCGGCATGGTGCTGTCGCTGCTGACCCTGGTGTTGATCATCACGCAGGCCATTGACCAGCACTATCTTTTATGGATGGCTTTCGGGGTGTTCTCCAGCTTTAATATGCTCGCCTACTCGCAGATGTCCGCCGGATTCCCGGTGGCGCTTTCGGGGCGCGCCAACTCGACGTTCAACTTGATGGTGTTTCTCGGTGCCTTCGGCCTGCAATGGGGGATGGGCGTACTCATCGACAGGCTCCAGGCCAGCGGCCACAGCATCGAGATCGCGCATCGCAATGCCTTCACCGTACTCTTCGTTTTGCAGGCTGCCGCTGTCTGGATACTGATCGGCGCTCGGCGGACGAGTGCAAAGGCCGATTGACTTCGGTCGGATTTACTGTTCCGTCAACGTCAAACTTTTTCAATGTTCCACTTGACCATTCCAGTTAAAACGAGTTGTGCCGAGCGTAACCGGAAACGTTTCATCGCGTTTCGCGCGCTTTTCAACGCGCGATTCTACTATCCGGTGCTTGCAGTGCTGTTTCTCGATCTGGGTCTTTCGGCCAGCGAATATTCGCTGCTCAATTTTGTCTGGGCCCTCGTCATCGTGTTCGCCGAAGTGCCTTCGGGCGTACTTGCCGACCGTATCGGGCGACGCCCTTTGATCATTGCAGCGGCGATCTGCATGGTGCTGGAAATGCTTGTGCTGCTGCTGGCGCCGATCAACGGGGGTCTGATCCTGCTGCTGTTCTGCCTTGTCAATCGAATTTTGAGCGGCTCGGCTGAGGCATTGGCGAGTGGTGCCGACGAATCGCTCGCCTACGATTCACTGGCAGCGGAGTCGCGCAGCACGGAGTGGCCGAAGGTGCTGGCTGACGTCATGTACTGGCAATCGCTGGCCATGGTGTTCGCCATGCTGGTTGGCGCAACGGTTTATGACCCGCAACTGATGAACAAGGCGATGGCCATTCTTGGGAGCAGTGTCCACCTGGAACAGGGCATCACCTTGCGCTTTCCGATTCTACTCAACCTGATCAGCGCTGGCGTCGTGCTGTGGTTGGCACTGGGCATGCGTGAACCGGCCCTGCGGCATAGCGCATCGGATAGTGCCAATCCATCAGGTGCCTGGCGCAGCATCGTCGGCGCCGGCAAATGGATTCTGCTCACTCCGAAAGCCCTATTTGTAATTGTTGGCGGCGTACTTATTGATAGTGTGGTTCGCGTGTTCCTGACTTTCGGCAGCGTGTTCTACCGTTTGATCGATCTGCCCGAAGCCAGCTTTGGCTTGATCGGTGCGGCCACGGCCGGGCTCGGCTTGGTGATCTCGCCGATTACCCGTAAACTCGAATCGACGGGTTCGCTGTTACGCAACTACACCATTCTGGCGGTGCTGACCTTGATTGGACTGGCGGGGGTAGCACTCAAAATCCCATTCTGGGGCGTGTTGTTTGCCTTTCCCTTGGCTGCCACAATGAGCGCGCTCGCTTTCGTCATCTCCGACACGCTCAACGCGCTGGTCAGCTCAGCGCAGCGCGCGACCGTCCTGTCCTTTAAAGGCCTGATCTTCAACCTGGGTTACGGTTTTGCCAGCCTGATTTTTGCACTTGGACTACGTTCGATGCGCGATAAAGGCAGCTCGGATCAAGCGTTTGCCGATACCATCGAAGTACTGCCGCTATGGTTGCTGTTTACGCTGATAGTGCTTGCACTGATGTTTAAAGGGCAACGGACGGCGCTGCAATTGCGACCAATCCATTCCGAGCAAACGAAATAGCTGATACTTCTGTAACCTGCATTCCCCCATCGCCTGTTTGGTTACGGCTCGTCCGGCTTGGGGATCAGGGGCCCCCGCTTCGCCAAAATGGGAAATTTCATCTGGCCGAACCAAAAAATGTCTTAGGGAAATATGCGGTGCAGGAGTTTTGTGAGCGAATGACGTATTAGTAATATTGCGCAAGTGCGATTTTTAAAAAAAGGTTTCTAGAAGGCACTATTAAATGAAAGCGAGGTACTGGCCCGCCCGGAGAGATTCGAACTCCTTACCCCTTGGTTCGAAGCCAAGTGCTCTATCCAAATGAGCTACGGGCGGCTCAGGTTGCTCAGATAATCAGGCAACTTGTCTGGTGCATATTGCCTGAAATATTTCAAACCAATGAACACTGATGACATGGGCAAAGATTCACGATAATTCTGGTCGCACGCCATTGCATAATGCCAT